>CAKSJC010000139.1 GCA_934462885.1 uncultured Eubacteriales bacterium
AAGCCCGTCGAAGTAAACTACATCGAAACGCTCGAAGCAAGATTCACCGACTTTACGGGCAGAAAATGCAAAATTACGGACACAAAAAATAAAAAAACATTCCGCGTCGAATACAGAGACGCCGATGATCTCGAAGATATAATGAAAAAATTAGCCGGCGCAGGCATATTCGAAGGATACTGAGGGGCATGGAGACGGGGGAGACGGTTCTTTCTTGGAAGAAAGAACCAAAGAACTTTCGGACTGAGGGGAAAGTATTGGTGTATTGCAGACGGATATTGTTCGGTTTAAGTTAAAAGATAACCTCAGCTTGTTGAAATAGATGAGGCTGTAAACTAAGGATCTGCATAAATCAAAGCTTAACTAAATTTGTCTGCACTATATCAAAAACTTTCTTGTGAAAGTTTTTGGGGGTGCGGGGGTTTTTTCAAAAACCCCCCGCGTCGTTCCCCGGAGAGATGGTTCTTTCTTGAAAGAAAGAACCAAAGAACTTTCGGACTGAGGGGAAGTATGGGTGTATTGCAGACGGATATGGTTCAGCTTAGATGAAAAGATAACCTCATCTTGTTGAAATAGAGCCGTCCGTAAACTGAGTATCGGCATAAACCAAAGCTTAACTAAAATTGTCTGCACGACATCAAAAACTTTCTCATGAAAGTTTTTGGGGGTGCGGGGGTTTTTTTCAAAAACCCCCCGCGTCGTTCCCCTCCTTCCCCCTGCGTCGTCTGTTTATTGGAGGTGAAAGATGTTTAAGAATTATGTTTATAATAATTTTGATATAAGTTACGGTGGAGAGAGTCTTGCTCTCATTGTCGGCGGGATATGCGGAGGGCTTCTTATCGGGGTTCTCATATCGCTCATAAGCCGTGTGAACTCGTACAGGATAATCGCTGCGCTGAAGAGCGGCGGAGCGGTCGACGAGGGAAGCGCGAAGACTCTCGCGGAGCTTGGTTTATCCCGAAAACGTATTTTGAAGCGAATGCTTTCGGGGGGATCCCCCGTAAAGAAGCTAATCGGTGTTACCGGAGACGGAGCTTACGCCGCAAAGCGCGGAAAGATCACGTCCTTTTGGTACGGAAAATTCCTTAAAATGGATATGCCTACAAAAATTTCCTTTGAACGTGCAAAGTTTTATCTTACGGAAGAAAACAGGATTTCGGCGGAGCTTCGCTTCAAGAGGGAGAGGCATCCGGTGATGAGTTTTATATTCGCGTTTATAGTTCTTGCGGGAGCGGCGGGATTTGCGGTATACGTGATCCCGGAGTTACTTCAGATGCTTGACAACTTCATAACGAGCGTAAAGCAGTAACACGTTTCAGGTGAAAACGGCAGTAAACAGAGACAAATACAAAAAAGAAAGAGGCTAAAGGAGCAAAATGAATTCCGAATATCAAAATAGCGGCAGAAGCCGCGGTTCGCGTAAGCATAAGAAGGCAAACTTCAAGACGGTTTTTTTCACTATCCTGATAATCGCGGCGGTATGCGTGGGATTGATAATTGCCGGTATTTACGCCTCGGGAATACGCTACAAAAAGGTACAGATAACTGACTCGCTTTACGTAAAGTTTTTAGGCAAAGTGGACGAGGAGGGCGCGCCGAGCCGCGGACGCATAATTTACTCAAACGGTTCCGAGGCGAATCTCGACGTCGACAGCGGAGAGATTGCGTACTCGAACGGAGACACGTACTACGGGGAGCTTACGAATCTTCTGAAAAACGGGCAGGGCAAGCTTGTTTTCGCAAACGGCGATATTTACGAGGGCGAATTTGTGAACGACCGTATAACCGGCAAGGGCAAGCTTACTTTCGCAAACGGCGATATTTACGAGGGCGAGCTTAAAGACGGCAAGAAGATCGGAAGCGGCAAATACACATACGCCGACGGTTCGGTTTACGAAGGCGCGTTTGAGGACGACAAGAAAAACGGACATGGGGAATACTTATTTGCGTCCGGCGACGTTTACATAGGAACGTTTAAGGAAGATCTCAAGGACGGCGCAGGGGTCTATACATGGGCAAACGGCGACGTTTACGAGGGGGACTTCTCCGAGGATATGCGCTCCGGAAGAGGCGTATACACCTGGGCGAACGGCGAACGCTACGAGGGCGAGTTCAAGGACAACCTCATGAACGGCGAAGGAACGTACTCATGGCCCGGCGGACGCACTTTCACGGGTCACTTCGAAAACGGAGTGATAGTGCGTACCAAAACCGAAACGGGGGAGTAACCAAGCCGGAATTATATAAAAAAAGGACTTTTAGAAAAGTCCTTTTTTTATTTTTTCGATGAGGGATATTCGTTCGGAAATCCGTTCGGGAGCCGGGAAGGCGCGTCCGTTCTTCTTACGCGTAAGCATGGATAAACGTGGCGAATCATCGGGTGTTTTTTTGTGGAAAGTTTCAATTAAGCTTTTTAGACGGGAAATAAGTTTTATTTATAGAAAAGCTCCGCACATGACTGTGTGCGGAGCTTTTGCGTACGCTCGGTTTTTAACGGATCGCGGATCATTTTTCTTCGTATCCCTCTATCAGTATCACGCGGGAAGGCGCGGCGGAGCCGACGTACGGACATTTTACGGCGGCGGGAAGCGAGTTCTCTCCTATGACGAGAATTCCGTCAGAAAACACGGCTTCGGTTTTAGTTCCGTCGTCAGATTTACGAAGATCGGGGGTGCCTTCGGGATAGATAAGCCTGAAAACCGCGGCGAGTCCGGACGAGGCTTTACTTGAAAGCTGTATTTTTTCGCACGATTCGAAATCAGAGACGGCGTTCGATTCATCCGAAATACAGATAGCCGCGCTTTCCGACGCCATGTCGTATTTCACGACGAGTCCGGCTATCTCTGCCGGCGAGAGTGCGGTCAGCGTAATATCGTCTCCCGTGCGCACGGCGCGCAGCCGTAATTCTTCGTCGAGTTCGCTCTGTATTACCATGTCAAATTCCGCATCCCGTTCCGTGTACGCGAGAATATTCGCTTTCTTTTTTCCCCCGCCCGCCCCGTCTGTGCATGAGCAAAGGCACAATAGGAATATCGACAAAAAAAGGCAGACCGCAATTTGAAATGCGGTCTGCAAAATCCCGTTCCGTTTCCCGCGCGTTTGACCGCGCATGGAAGCAAACTGTTTTTTCATGACGCACCTCTCTTTTGACTGATACATGATATCTTATTCAAAAAAGACGCGCTTCATGCTTTTTAATAGCGAACTTCCGTAACGACTGTTGCGTTTTTGTTGTAGAATTTCATTACTTTGAGCATCTTGTTCGTTGCTTCAAAGCAAACGGCAGTCTTTTTGCCGTCTTTCTCAAGAAGGGCTGCGTATGAATCGGGGCTCTTTGAGTCTCCGCGGTAGTCGATTGTTTCGTCTACTGCTTCAATCTGCGCTTTGTATTCATCGTTCATCGGAGCGATAAGAGAAAACTTGGATACGAATTCCTCAAATATAAGCTTCTCTTTTCCGTTTCCGCTCAGATGACTTACCTTCAGCTTCGCGTTCGCTACTTCATACTTGTAGTCTTCCTTGACAAGACGCCACGTGAAGAATACAAGTGCTACAAGCAGTACGAAAAGAACTCCGCCCAGTACCGCCATCGCCCCTTTTGTGAGAGCTATGAGCACTACAATCCCCGCAAATACAAGAATGTATAGCCCGATCATAAGCAGACGCTTCGTGAGATTCTTACCCTCAGCCTTTTTCGTTACGGTGCGCTCAGCATAGTTTAAACTTTCTTCCATTTTTGTTTTCCTCCTCCCAGATTTGTTTACATCCCCTATTTTACCACATTGATTTCAGAAATTCAAGAGGAATGATATCGGAATTTGCAGAAAACACGGGGGAGACGGAGACGCGGTTCTTTCTTGAAAGAAAGAACCAAAGAACTTTCGGACTGGGGGAGCATGGGTGTATTGCAGACGGGTATGGTTCAGTTTAAGTTACGGCAGATACTCAGCTTGCTGACGTAAAGCCGTCCGTAAACTGAGTATCTGCATAAATTAAAGCTTAACTAAACTTGTTCGCACGACATCAAAAACTTTCTCATGAAAGTTTTTGGGGGCGCGGGGGTTTTTTTCAAAAACCCCCCGCGTCGTTCTCCGGGGGCTATGGAGACGGGGGAGACGGGGAGACGGTTCTTTCTTGAAAGAAAGAACCAAAGAACTTTCGGACTGAAAAAGTTAGGGTATCGTGCAGACGAATATGGTTTAGCTTAAATTATTGCAGATACTCAGCTTGTTGACGTAAAGCCGTCCGTAAACTGAGTATCTGCATAAATCAAAGCTTAACTAAACCTGTCTGCACGACATCAAAAACTTTCTCATGAAAGTTTTTGGGGGTGCGGGGGTTTTTTTCAAAAACCCCCCGCGTCGTTCCCCCCGTTTCCCGATCCGTAAAAAATTCCCCGGTGCTTTTCCCGATGGAGTTCGGGGAGAATCGGGGAGATTTTCACGGGAAATTTTACGATAATGCGTGATAGGAGGTTTCCCGACTGCGTGGGTCGGAAGTCGAGCGAAAAAGACAGATATGAAGCGACAAAAAAAATACGGATCATGATGTATACTTGTGTCAACAGAGCAAAAAACAACCGGAGGTAAAACATGAAAGAAAGAGAGAAAGAAAGAGAAAAGAGCGGCGGGTTTTCCGCGAAAAAGAGGCTTGCGCGCGAGAGGCTTTGGGGAGGCGGCTCGTTGGGCAAGCGGAACTCGTCTGACTTACAAAAAGCGGCTGACGGGCTGCGGTGTTCCCCGGAATCCGCCGGCGAATCCGGGGAATACGCCGAAAGCCGTGTAAGCAAGGCGAATGCGGAACGCGGCGATCTGCGCGAGCGGTTTTTCGGGCTTTTCCGCGGTGTGAGCGGAAGGCGGATTCTTTGCGCTGCGGCTTGCTTCATACTTGCGCTTATCGTAGGAGCTGCGGAAGCGTTCCCCGGAACGTATCCTTTCGGAATAGCCCTCGCTGCGGCGGTCGGAGGAGTCCTCACCGCGGCGGCGTGCTATGCGGGCGCTGTCATATCCTCTGCATACATACCGGCGTCCGGCGGAGTATACGCCGTTCTTCTTACTCTTCTCATGATACTTAGAATAGCGTCGTCCGTGTGGCTCGGCGCAGGTG
>CAKSJC010000140.1 GCA_934462885.1 uncultured Eubacteriales bacterium
GGAGAACGGATAGGCAGGTATCGTAAACAGTCGAGACCTGAAGCCCGTAGTAAACGCAGGAAACGAGATTATGTTCACAAAGCATAACTCCTTTTGCAAGACCCGTCGTTCCGGATGTGTAAACGATCATCTTAAGATCGTAAGGCTCGCTGTGTTTGTCGAAGTATTCCGCATAACCTTCGTCAAGAAGATCATAACCGCGCCGTATAAGCTTGTTGTAGCTTATGAATCTTGGATCGGCGTTTTCAGCGGGTTGGTCGTCAAAGCTTTTTTCAACTCGTATGAAATACTTGATATGAGAAAGTGCACCGTTGGCATTTTCATCGATTATTTCGTCATATTTCGGGGTATAAAAAAGAACAGAGGAGTCGCTGTGATTTACAATATTTAAGATATCTGCCTTGGGAAGATCCTTGTCGATAGGTACGTAAACTCCGTTTCCTGCAAGAGCAGCGAGATAAACAGTTATCCAGCGGTAACTGTTTTCACCGATCTGTGCTATATGATCTCCTACAACTCCGAGTTCGCAAAGCGCAGAACCGATGGCGTTTACATCTCTGATGAAATCCTTGTAAGAGGTACTTACGATTTCTTCATCCTTAGCTCGGTATTTAAAAGCTGTTTTTTCGGCAGCTTCTGAAAGTGCAATGTCAAGAAGTTCTCTTATTGAATCAACGGGAGTAACTTCATAAAGTGGATAATTCTTTTGATGTTTCAATTTCTGTATGCCTCCTGCTTTTATCTATACATCTCTATTATATATTAACAGTTAATATGTGTCAATAATTTTAACAAACTTTTCATAAAATAACAGCTTTAACTTTACAATGGAGTGATAGTTTTCAGTGTATGACAGCGAGTACTGTAAGGTTTCCGGGAATATCAACCGGAGCTACCGAAACGGTCTGTCCGCCCTGCGGCGCATGGATTATATACCTGATTCCGTTTTCCTCTCCGAGATACAGCATAACGTGTCCTTTTCTGTGCATTGCAGTCGGGTAAGACTGATCATCGAGAAGCTTTTCTGTTTGTGCAATGCTCAAACCTCTTATGTCTGAAATAGTTCCGGAATAAAAAGCCTGTTCTCCGGTGTTTCGGGGGAGATATATCCCGAAAGATCGAAAAACTGCGCACACGAAACCTGAGCAGTCAACTCCGCCGCCCATTCCGCCCCAGCAGTACGGCGTATTCTCATACTTAAAAGCTTGTAAATAGAAATTTTCCATAGTATACGGAAGTGATGAGAATACAGCGTCGTTTTTTGATATCTTTTCTTTTTTCAATTTTAGACATCCGTCATTGTCTATTGTCGGACAGAGAACGATAAAATCTTTTTCCATATCCGAAACATACGGGAGAACAGTTCCCATATTCAGTATGGCTTCACCTAATTTGACTTCCGGGGATATAACCGTGACGTATTTTGAGGATTTTGCAAAAAGCATATATTCGTCGTCGGTGCAGAGAGCCGCTTTGTTTTTAGGTATCCAACCGCAGTAAAAATACGATTGCACAAATAAGAACTTTCCGTCCGCGCTTTCATGAAGAACAGCAACGGGAAAAGAAGCGATAAGCTCGGTTTCCTGAGTTTTATCGTAATATAAGTCGCCTTTTTTGAAAAATCTAATATCGGAGGGAATGGATTTTAAATCGCACCTTGAAACAATGACCGCTTTTTTTACGTTTACTGTTTCCGGCACAGAAGAGAGTGCGCGGTTGTCGGTGAGTGACTTAATAACGTCATATGAGATATAATCCCCATTTTCGTCATAATTATCCCCGCTTGGAATATTGTATTTTTGTATAAGACCAATTACTTCTCTCCCTGAGACAGAGTTCGGATAGTCTGACATATCATATACGCTTGGAGCGGCGTCGGAGATTCTTTTGTTGAGGGAAGAGATCTCTTTGGCGGTGAGCAGTGACTTTTTCGACATTCCGTCCCCGAAGCGGGAATCGTATTTCTCACACCAGTTTTTAACGTTATCGGGAATATCAAATAAAGTATCCACGATTACCTCCGATTCTGAAAGTATTGTGTTATCAGGAGTTATTTCACGCGATGGGGTGTTGTTTGGTATTAGATTAGATTCAGATTCGTTTTTTTTCATGCATGAAGAAAAAGACCCGCAAAACACAAGCAGGGAAAGAATTCCGATAAGCGTGTTTGTAAGGTCTTTTTTGATTTGCATAATTATTCTCCGATCGCAGATTTAAGCTTTAGACATAAGTTTGACCATAACTGCTTTTTGCGCATGGAGACGGTTTTCAGCTTCCTCGAAAATTTCATCCGCATGAGTTTCGAAAACGTCATTCGTTATCTCTTCTCCGCGGTGTGCGGGGAGACAGTGCTGCACCATAGCAAGCGGTGCGGCAGCAGACATAACATCAGAGTTTATCTGATATCCCGCAAAGTCTTTTTTTCTTTTTTCTGCTTCTTCTTCCTGACCCATGGACGCCCATACGTCGGTGAAGAGAACATCTGCTCCTGCGGCTGCTTCAAGCACATTTTCAGTCATCATAAACATATTATCATATTTTTTTGTAAAGTCAAGCACTTTTTTGTCCGGAGCGTAATTTTCGGGGCAGGCAACGGACACTTTCATGCCGACGGTAAGTCCTCCGACGATGAGTGAGTTTGCCATGTTGTTTCCGTCTCCGATGTAACACATTTTAAGACCGTCGAACGAACCTTTGTATTCTCGTATCGTCAGAAGATCGGCAAGAACCTGACATGGGTGACAGTAATCCGTAAGTCCGTTTATAACGGGACAGGTCGACATTTCGGCAAGGTCTTCAACCTCCTTTTGAGCAAACGTTCTTATCATGATACCGTCAAGGTAACGGGAGAGAACGCGGGCTGTGTCGCGAAGAGGTTCGCCGCGACCGATTTGCAAATCTCTCGGTGATAAAAAGAGAGGCTGACCGCCGAGCTGATAAATACCCGTTTCAAAGGAAACTCTGGTGCGGGTCGAGGACTTTTGAAAAATCATGCCGAGTGACTGCCCTTTTAGTATATGATGCTCGATACCGTGTTTACGTTCATATTTCAGCTTTTCGGCAATATCGAGAAGAGAAAAAATATCTTCTTTTGAGAGATCAGCCATTTTCAGTAGGTCTTTCATAGTTAGTTATTCTCGCTTTCTTTGTTTTTTATATATTTCTTTACGAGTTCTATCTGGTGATTTACTGATTTTTTTGAAGGACCGCCGTATACTGTTCTTGAATTGACCGCTGTGTCGAGATTTACGGCGTCGTATACTCCGTCGTCGAACAGAGGAGAGAATTTCAGATATTCTTCAAGAGAAAGGGACTCAAGATCGGTTGAATGCTCTATGCAGTATGCTACGAGACGTCCGCTGACTCTGTAAGCGTCACGGAAAGGAAGTCCCTTTTTAACAAGGTAATCCGCACAGTCGGTAGCGTTTATGAATCCGCCTGAGGCAGCTTTTCTGAGGTTTGCTTTTTTTACGAAAAGGGTAGAGAGCATTGAGGTGAAAAGTTCGACGCAAAGCTTTGCATTGTCAACAGCGTCGAAAGCGGCTTCCTTATCTTCCTGCATATCCTTATTGTAAGCGAGAGGAATTCCTTTCATCATGGTGAGAACGGTAGTAAGATCTCCGTAAACGCGCCCTGTTTTTCCGCGAACAAGCTCCGCTATGTCCGGATTTTTTTTCTGCGGCATTATGGATGAGCCTGTCGAAAAAGCGTCGTCAAGCTCAATGAAAGAGAATTCGTTCGTACACCAAAGGATCACCTCTTCCGAGAAACGTGAAAGGTGCATCATGACAAGTGAAATAGCAAATATGAACTCGATAAGAAAATCACGGTCCGAAACCCCGTCCATGGAGTTTTCTGTCACACCATTCATCTCTAAAATATCGGCTACCATAAAGCGATCTATCGGATAAGTCGTTGAAGCGAGAGCGCCGGAGCCGAGAGGAGAGACGTTAGTACGATCATAAACCTCCGCCAGTCTGGCGTCGTCGCGCATAAACATGCATGCGTATGCCAAAACATAGTGCGCGAACGTAACAGGCTGCGCTCGCTGGAGGTGAGTATACCCCGGCATTACGGAATCACGGTTTTCTTCCGCGATCTTAGCTATAGCCGAAAGAAGCGATGAGAGAAGCGTGCGGACTTCTTTTATTTCTTTTCTGAGATATAGGCGTATATCAAGAGCGACTTGGTCGTTTCGGCTTCTGGCAGTGTGAAGGCGCTTTCCGGCGTCTCCTATCCTTTTTGTAAGCGCTTCCTCTACGAACATATGGATATCTTCGGCTTCCGGGTCAATCTTCAGTTCTCCCGACTCTATGTCAAAGAGGATTTTTTTGAGTTCTTCCACGATTTTGTCCGATTCGCTTTTATCGATAATGCCGCATTTTCCGAGCATTGTTGCATGAGCGATAGATCCTGTTATATCCTCGCGGAACATACGCGAGTCGAATGATATTGATGAATTAAAATCATTAACACGGCGGTTTTCCTCTTTGGAAAAACGCGCGTCCCACATTTTTGCCATAATAAACTCCGGATAAAACAAATTTTGATATGTGTTTAAGCGAGGTACGGGGAAGCTTTATATTAAAGTTTCCCCGTATATACTTGATGGTGTATTAAATTATTTGTTCCACTTTTTCTCAGCCATTGCTTTGACCTTTATCGGAAGACCGAAGAGATTGATAAATCCGTTTGCATCTTTCTGATCATATACGTGATCTTCGTCAAATGTAGCGATTTCTTCGCTGTAAAGAGAATAAGGAGAAGTAACGGAAGCGGGGGAAACATTGCCTTTGTAGAGTTTTACTTTTACATCACCCGTAACGGTTTCCTGAGTTTTGTCAACAAAGGCGGAGAGAGCCTCGCGAGCCGTTGTAAACCATTCGCCGAAGTAAACCAGATCGGCGAACTTTCCGGAAAGAGCCTGCTTTAAGTGCATGGTTTCACGGTCAAGAGTAATGGTTTCGAGCATTTCGTGAGCGGCATAGAGAATAGTTCCGCCGGGAGTTTCATATACTCCGCGGCTTTTCATACCGACAAGACGGTTTTCTACGATATCGATGATGCCGATACCGTTTTC
>CAKSJC010000141.1 GCA_934462885.1 uncultured Eubacteriales bacterium
TTCTTTATAAAAAAACGGAAGGAAAAATAAGAATAGCGGCTGTAAATACACTAGGTGTTCTCTATATTCTTGAAAACGGTGATGAAATAAAATCTATTGAAGATATATCCGGCAAAGATATTTATGCAACCGGTCAGGGCTCAACACCCGAATATGGTCTTAACTACATTCTTGAAGCAAATAATATTGATTGCAATGTGACTTATCTTGCAGATCATTCTGAGCTTGCGTCGCTTATGATGTCCGGAGAAGTAAAACTCGGTCTTCTTCCGGTTCCGAACGCAACAACAGTTATAGCTTCCGGTGCAGCTCATGCTGCGCTCAATATGACGGAAGAATGGGAAAAAGCTGCTGAAAAGAACGGTGATTCTTCAGCGTTGTACATGGGTTGCATTATCATAAATCCCGATTTTATTGAAAACTATCCCGACGCTGTTGAAAAATTTCTCACCGAATACGCTGAAAGTGTTGAGTATGTAAACAAAAATATAGACGAGGCCGCTGATATGATCGAAGCGTGCGGAATAATACCGAAAGCTGCTGTTGCAAAGCTTGCTATTCCTGATGCAAGTATCGTTTGCATAACAGGAGAAGAAATGGCGGAAGGACTTATTGGATTCTACGATGTCCTCTTTAAGTTTAATCCCAAATCGGTGGGCGGTTCGCTCCCCGAGAATGATATCTTCTATATAAATGAACAAAAATAAGAATAAAAAATCGGAAAGTGCAGTCCGCAATTTACTTTGCGGACTGTTCTGGATATTGGTTTGGGAAGCAGTGTCTCTTATCATACCTGAAAAGATGCTTCTTCCCTCTCCTTTTAATGTAGCGATAAGGCTTTTTGAGCTTGTTCACGAGTCATATTATTATGTTTCCGTTCTAACGTCAATTATAAGGATTCTATCCGGATACATTTTGGGTGTTATAGCAGGCGTGTTACTCGGATTTGCCGGATTCTTTATTAAAACAGTTAACACTCTTTTTTCTCCGCTTATGACGACAGTGCGCTCTACTCCTGTCGCATCATTTATTATTCTTGCTCTCATTTGGATCGGCCGAGATTTTGTTCCTTCATTTACAGCTTTTCTTATGGTTATGCCTATAATCTATACCGGAGTCACCCGCGCACTTTCTTCATCCGATTTCTCACTTTTTGAGGTCACAAAAATATTTAAACTAGGATTTGTAAAAAGACTTTTATATTTCTACGCGCCGTCCGCGATTCCCGGACTTATTTCAAGTTCAAAAACTGCGCTTGGATTAGCATGGAAAGCAGGAATTGCGGCGGAAGTTCTTTGTTCGCTGAAAAATTCAATCGGCGGGGAGATATATTCCTCAAAGCTCTACCTTGAATTTACCGATCTTTTTGCGTGGACCGTTACGGTAATTATATTGAGCCTCTTGCTGGAAAAATTAATTTCTTTTTCAACTTTATCAATATATCAAAAGTACACGATTGGTGAGGTAAGCAAAGATGCTGATAAAAATTAGCGGATTATCAAAGTCCTTTAAGGGGAAAAAAGTTCTCGATAATGTTTCGCTTGTGCTGACAAATGGAATATATCTTCTCACGGGAGCGTCGGGGAGTGGAAAAACGACATTTGCGCGGATACTTTGTTCACTTGAAAAGCCGGAAAGCGGAGCGATTTCTGCATTCAGCGTTTCCTATATGTTTCAAGAACCTCGACTTTTTCCGTGGATGACGGCGTTTGATAATGTTCAAAAGATCAGCGGATGTGACATGGAGAAAGCCAATTTTCTGCTGTCTTCTCTTGAACTGAAAAATGAATCGAAAGCTCTTCCGAACGAGCTTTCAGTCGGAATGCAAAGGCGAGTATCTTTGGCGCGCACTCTTGCACGAAAAGCTGAATTATACGTTTTTGATGAGCCTATGGCAGGTCTTGACGAACGAATGAGGAATATTTCATGTGATCTGATACGAAAAACTATTCCGATTGATTCAACGGCAATCATAATATCTCATGATACAAAAGAAATTGAAAAAATAAGTGATTTTAAGCTTACTTTGGTAAACAGAAAAATATCAGCGGATAAATCGTAAAACACGACTATCCGCTGATTTTTAATTTTCCTTATCCTTGACAAGTGCATCTTTTATCATTTTCCGAACTGTTTACATTAGGAAAAGAAGAAGGGGGCGAAAACTCAGATGTTGGGAATGCCATTTGCTTAAAGAGGCAGCAAGGATCCTCTGTATTCGGCATTACACATTCCTTTTCCGGAACTGAATATTCTACCGCGCTTACAAGATACTGTGCCGGACGTTCTATTCTTACTACTGAGAAAAATCCCAAAGAAACAAGAAGTATGTTGGAATTCTGATCATCGACAAGTTCATTTGACAGATTTGCACATACACAATCAGGGATTTCGTCAATTGAACAGCAACAGCAGCAACGGCAGGGTTTTCTTGGTTCAGCTATTTTTGTATTAAGAATTATTGGATCAACTGTTTCAAGAACAGCTATGGGAAGTGTTGCCGATCTGCTGCAGGAACTTCCGCATGAGCAGAAATTATTCGGATTCATTTCGCTCTTGAATACACTGACGTTTCCTTCACTTCCGAAAAGGATAACTTTCTTCTCAACGACCGCTATTCCCTCGAATTCCTGCATATGTCCGGGTCCCATGCAAGCTTCGAACGTGATCCTCGAATAAATTTTGATAAATAGCTGATAAAAACCTCTGTTAAACGGAACCGAATCTATATCTATTTTAGACCAAACTACCTTTGCACATTTAGCCCTTACCACACCGGTACGATCGATTATCTCCTGTCCCGTGCATGTAAGGAAAACTTTTACATCTTCAAAACAATCTTTATCGCGGCATGAGTCGAGAACTCTGTAAGTATCTATGCACACCATATCGCGGTCTCTGCCGCACTGACCGCCTGAATTTCTGTATTCAGCCATTTTTTATTCCATGCCTTTCATATGAATTGACTGACACTGAAGAGCGCGAAATCGACTCTCTTCCTTACCATATTATGCAAAAACTGTCCTCCTTGACAGAAAAAAGAGAGCAAAAAACTCCCCCAAAAACAGTTTTGTCTTGGGGGAGTTTATATAGTTTATAAAAAAGTAGTAACTGCCGATGGTTGCAGCGCGTCATGTTTTTGAATGAACACACCACGTTAAACGGTTATAAACGTGCAAATGGGATATGCCTAAAACGGCGCTTGAATACCGGAATCTCAGTGGTTAACATACTTCAGAACCGTTGCGGAAGCTTCTTCTGCCGCGATAGATGAAGTAATTACGCAGTTTACATCATAAGATTTAAGAAGCGCGCTGAGTTCATTAAGGAATTCGTCAAACTGAGCAGCGTTGTTTTTGCAGATCTTAAGGGCGGAATCGATGAAAATGTCAGTTACATCATGATTGCTTGCAAGTATGCCAGCAACAAATCCGAAAAGTGACTGTGCGTCATCTATAAGGTACTTTTCAGTGTCAATAAGTCTGCAGCGATGATTAATGTCAAATTTAAGTTTATCGCCTTTTTCAATACATACAACAGCGCCGTTTGACGATACGAGTGCAGAATTAACAAGTTCAATAAGCGTTTTTGTTTTGCCGGAACCTTTTCTGCCGATAATTAACTTAATCATGATTTCCTCCAAAATATGTTTTATTTTCAGTCTTTCATTCTTGATTCAAGAAGTGCTCTGTGATCTTCATAACCGGGCTTGCCGAGAAGGGCGTACATATTCTTTTTATACGCTTCAACACCGGGTTGGTCAAAAGGATTAACTCCGAGCATATAACCGGAAACAGCGCACGCAAGTTCAAAGAAGTAGACAAGATACCCAAACGTGTATTCGCTTCTGTCATCAATTTCAAGAACAACGTTCGGAACCCCTCCGTCATTGTGTGCAAAGAGAGTACCGGTCATAGCCGTTCTGTTTACGTCGTGAAGTTCTTTGCCAGATAAGAAATTAAGTCCGTCAATATTGGCCGGATCATCCGGAATAACTACATTGTCTGACGACTTCTTAAAATCAAGAACAGTCTCAAACATTGTCCTCTGACCTTCCTGAATATACTGACCGAGAGAATGAAGATCGGTTGAGAAAATTACAGATGAAGGATAGAGCGCTTTGTTGTCCTTTCCTTCGCTTTCGCCGAAGAGCTGCTTCCACCATTCGCAAAACATCTGAACAGACGGTTCATACGCTGCAAGAATTTCGATAGTTTTGCCCTTATTGTAAAGAATATTGCGGATAGATGCATATCGGAGAGCGTCGTTTCGCATTACGTCTTTTTCAGAATAGTTTTCTCTTGCGTCGGCAGCGCCTTTCATAATTTTATCAAGGTCAATTCCGGCTACCGCGATAGGAAGAAGACCTACTGCAGTAAGGACGGAATAACGTCCGCCTATATCATCCGGAACGACAAATGTTTCGTATCCTTTTTCAGTTGAGAATTCTTTGAGTTTTCCGCGTGAACGGTCAGTTGTAACGAAAATTCTTTCGCGAGCCTTTTCTTCGCCGTATTTTTTCTCAAGTAATTCTCTGAAAATACGGAATGTAACGGCAGGTTCAGTTGTAGTTCCGGATTTTGATATTACGTTTACCGAGATGTCTCGGTCTTCACAAATTCTGAGCACATCGGCAAGAGCCTGAGAGCTTATCGTATTTCCGACAAAATAGATATCCGGAGTATCTTTTTTGAGGTTGTTATAAAGAGGAGACTTTACAAACTCAATTGCAGCGCGCGCTCCGAGATAAGAACCGCCTATTCCGATAACTATAAATACATCGGATGTTTTCTTTATTTTTTCGGAAGCCGCTTTAATGCGCGCATATTCATCTTTATCGTAATTAACAGGAAGATCAAGCCAACCGAGAAAATCGGATCCGGCGCCGCTTTTGGTTCTTACTAGCTCATGAGCGGCTTTGGTTATATGTGAAATTTTTTCGATTTCAGTTGGTGAGACAAAACCCTCCAGAAATTTTTCATTTAATTTAACCGACATAATATATATACTGTCCTCCGTTATTTCTTTGTCC
>CAKSJC010000142.1 GCA_934462885.1 uncultured Eubacteriales bacterium
AACTAAAAAATCCTGAGAAAAACCATAATGGTTTTTCTCAGGATAACATGATGGGTTTTATCTTTCCTGTTGGAGAGTGTAGTGAATATCGAAAGCTTTTTCTTCGTCGGTGAACTTGTGAAGAGTGTTGATCGTTTCACCGTTGTTCCATTTTCTGTCTTCTACATCCTCTGTTGTTCCCATAACCGTAATGTTGAGCTGTCTGTGTCTTGCTCTTACCTGATCCCAGTCGATGAAGTAGATGTGAGCGAATTCTCCTCCGTCGAGTTCGCCGTCCTTAACGGTGAGAGTCTCGCTTCTTCCGAAGAATACAGAGCGAAGGTGTCCGTCTGTGTTCATGCTTGTGAAGTCGCCGGGTTCGTTTACGTATCTTCCGAACTGAGCGTGGATCGGACCGGGATGACGGTACTGATGTTCTTCTCTGAAATCGGGAACGAGTTTTCTCATGATGTCGAGAAGATCATGCTGTAAGTATTCGAGGTCAAAGCTGTCGATATCGTGCGAACATTCCTGAACCATAACGGAGCATGTAGTATGGTGAGACGCTACGCAGCAAGTACCGTTCTTAATTCCGGATGCGGCAACAATCTCGCGTACTTCCTTTGATACGTCGTGGAAAGTGGGGATCCACCCTCTTGACTGAAGCTCAAGTTCTTTTTGATAAACTTTGAATTCCATGTTTTTCTCCTAATAATATTTAATAAATTATTTGTTGTTAAGTCTTTTTCCGACAGCTCCGGCGGGGTGAATAACGGCGAATTCTTCATTTTTGAATTCCGTATATTCAAGAACCGCGCTTTGGAGAGCGTCGAAGATAGCGGACGTTACCGCAAAACTGGTTGTCCCCTGACAGTTGTATTTGTCACATTCTTTTGTGACAGCCATAGCGAGAATAATATCGGCTTTTTCCGCAAGCGGAGAAGAAGTGTTTTCAGTTACCGTAATAACAGTAACTCCTTTTTTTCTGCAAATGTCCGCGATAGGCATAAGCTCGTCTGTTTTTCCTCCGCGTGAAACAAGAAGGATAACGTCGCCTGCGGCAAGAAATCCGAGAGCGCCGTGGACTGCCTCGGCAGGCGAAATAAAACGAGCGGGGCGCTCTATGCAGCACATAAGGTGTGCGAAATGGCGGCAGGCGATGCCCGAGTGACCGCAGCCCGAAGAAGCGATTTTGGGGGCTTTCGCGAGTATTTCTACGGCGCGTGCGAACTCGTTTTTGTCGATAACTTCCGCTGTTTTTAGGAGAGATTCGCTTTCGATAGAAAATGCGTTCATAGCATTTTTTATAATTTCTTCTTTCACGTAAGAGCCTCCGATTATTCGCCGATGACCATTACCTGAACGGTTCTCTCACGTGCTCTTGTTGTATCGAAGTCAATGAAATAGATAAATCCGAACTCACCGAGGTCCATCTTACCGTCGTTTATAACGATAGTTTCACTTCTTCCGATGATGGATGAACGGAGATGAGCGTCGGTATTATGACAGCCTCTCGCGTCTTCGTCGTGTTCTTGTGCAAACTTGAGAGCCTTGGGACCCGGATGGAGATACATACCTTCTCTGCGGCAGGTGGGGATTATTTCTTCAAACACGTCTACGAGATCCTGCTGAAGAGTCTCCAAGCCTGTCATCGACATATCGAAAGCACATTCCTGAGTTATAACGGAACATGTTGTGTGGTGAGAATAGATAGTAACGATACCGGTTTTTATGCCGGACTCCGCTATTATCTCACGAACACGGTCTGTCACATTGTGGAAAGTACATACTTTGTCGTTTGACTGTACCTTAAAAGATTTTCCGTATACCATTATAGTACCTCTTATAAATTTATTTTTGCATTTTCTTAAGATCGTCAGCCGCTTTTCGTGTAGCGGCGATCATTTCGTCGATCATAGCGATAGGATCAGCGGCCTTGACAATGCCTGAAGCCGCACCGGCAGCTTCAGAGCCTGCCATAATGAAATCGTATACCTGTTTTCCGTTTGTGATTCCGGCAGCCTGCTCTACGAGTATATCGGGATAGATGGATTTTATGGCTTCAATAGATTCGCGGACAAAACTCATGCTGCTTACGCCGCCATCGGTTCCGCCGATCAGCTCGCTCGGCTCCGGATTGATGATATCGGGGTGGAGCTGTGCGATAGCCTTAGCTTCCGCGATAGTGTCTGCGCAGGCGAAAACGAGCATGTCGAGTTCGTGAGCTCTTTCGATAGTCTGCTTTATAGCGGGGATAGACATGGGCTTTTCACAGTGGTTTACGACAACTCCCTCTGCGCCGGCAGCGCGAAGAGCCTCAGGAAGGATGTCAGCCATTCCGCGACCGGGACGAAGCGTGTCCATATAAGGAGCCAGAACTATAAGATGCTTCGTATTTTCAACGACTCTGCGGATTTCGATAGGAGTCGTTATGAAAAGTACGTCTATATCGTACTTTTCAGCAGCCGCGTCGGCAGCTTTTGCGTATTCAAGGATAGTATCCCCGTAGATATAGTTTTTTGTGCCGATTTCAAAATACGGTGTGCGGATTTTTCTTTTCATAAGAAGAATTCCTCTTTTCGGATAAAAAATTCTGAATATATAATACCGCGTGCGCCTTGCGTCAGGCGTTTTTTCGCGTGTTATACCTGGTATACCGTTCAAACGGTCCGATTTATCACAGATCAAAGAACGAAAGCGTAAGAGACATCTTCTTTGTCTCAAAAGGAGCGATTTTCGGAAGAGTTCCGTTTTCGCGTTCGGCGCGTCTGCCGTTAATGTAGGAGTTGGTTGGTTCGAGTCCGAGAACATATTCGCCGCTTCTCATGCATTTCCATTGACCCATGAGGGGAAGAGTGTCGAGCGAAAACGAAAGTGCTGCTCCGATTCCGAGGGCGCGATTTTCAAGACGCACAGCCGGATCGCTGCCCTTGAATTTATGTATGAATACCTGCTCTTCGCAGCCGTCGCGCGGGTCGTCGAACGAGAGGACGGATTCTATATTTTCAGCCGCATAGTTTGTTTTTGCAACAGTATCGCGATCGTCTGAGAGAGATAGCTTCAGATCCTTTGATAAGAAAGGATAGCCGAAGTTAAAGTGATATAAGAGCATGAACTCAACGTCTTCCGGAGTCTGATTGGTGAGATAGTCGGTTATCGTAATCGAAGCTGAATCAACGGGAGATGAGATATGACGCTCCATTTCAAGCGCGTGAGCAAAGAAACAAGTCTCTCGCACCTTTGCGGAAAGAGAGATCACATCGTCCTTTATTTCTGCGCAGAGCTGTTCTGCGGGAATATTGTGATATCTTCCGTGGGAGGTATGCCATACGTCTCCGTCGCGGTTACATTCGCCTACCGACATAAGTCCGCAGGTGTACATCATTCCGGCAGGAAAATAGAACGAAAAAGAATCGTCGTATGATTCGGCGAGTGACGGGGAAACGAATCCGTTTTTGGTGAGATAGCTTATCGGAATTCCGCGGTAGGAAAGCTCGCCCAAATCAAATCCGGAGTCCGCGAGAACCGAATAAGAAAGTCCTCCGGCAGTTTTAACCTGATATGATGATGTCCCTTTTGATTTTCCCTCGTCCGAGATAATTTTCTTAACGGAGTAGAGCTGATCGGTGCATCCGAGGTATCTGTATCTCTCGGAGAGAGGCATATTTTTTAAGAGATCCACTTTATATGCGCCTTTCTTCTTGAATTTTTTCAAACATACGGATATTTTCACATTCGTGCGTTTCACATTATAGCTGTGTATGCGTCATTCTTTACCAAGAGGATAGTAAAAATTTTTATATCTCTCGTATTTTTCGTTATAGAATTCCACATTTTCGGGTATGGGAACATCCGTAAGTATCGGCTTTATCATGGAGAGAGCGGCTTCGGAAAGCGTAGAGTAAAGCCCCGCGCCGTAAGCGGCTATCATAGCGGCTCCGACGCAGCCCGTGTCGGGTTCGGCTGTTACTGAAATTTCGCAGTTGGTGATATCGCGCACGAGTCCTCTCCAAAGGGAACTGTGTGCGGTACGTCCCGTCATGATGAGTTTTTTTGTCGGGCATCCGGATTTTGCAAATTCTTCGAGTACGGTGCGGACTTCAAAAGCAACTCCTTCCATGAGTGCGCGAGCTATATCGTATCTGTCGTTTTCAAGAGTAAGACCGAGAATACCTGCGGGAAGATTTTTTCCTATGTTCGGAAAACCGCATCCTGCGAGATACGGACGAAAGAGAAGATTTTTCGCACTGTCGCGTCTGTCCTCGGCGTTTTTGTCTATAACGGCATAGTCGTCTCCTATGATACTTTTGTACCACTTGAGAGCGCTTCCCGCACTTACGAGAGAACCCATAGCGCCGTAAAGTCCGTCGATCGGATGAACGCCGGGAGCAATACCGCTGTCGCTGTAAATAAGACGGTCGAGCACTCCTAAAACTACCCACGTCGTTCCGGTTGCAACGAGCATATCGGAAATTTTTATAGCGCCCGAGCCGAGAGAAGAAGCATACTGATCGTGTGCGCCGTTATATACCTCGGTTTTTTCGGAAAGTCCGAGAGCCTCGGCGGCTTCTCTTGTTAAGTTTCCGACTTTCGCACCTGCGGGGAGAACAGACGGAAGTTTGTCCTCGTCAATACCTGCCGCTGCAAGGAGTTCCGGTTCGTATTTCTTTGTTTTGAGGTTCAGCAGCATACGTATGGCGGCGTTTGACGGATCGGTAACGTTGTTTCCGGTCAGACGACAGTTCATGTATTCGAGAGTGGTTGGAAACGAGTACGCTGCGTCGAATGTCTTCGGCATATTTCTTTTTAACCAAAGAAGTTTAGGAAGATCGCATGAGCAATCGAGATCCCAGCCTGTGTAGTGATATAACTTGTCGCGGCCGATCAGATTTGCGAGCTCGTAAGCTTCTGCTTCCGAACGCTGATCCATCCAGGTGATGACGGGCATTATTGGTTTGAAATCGCGGTCGACAGCTGTCATGCTTGCTCCCTGAGTTGAAAGAGACAGCGCGCAGATTATGGAAGCGTCTATGT
>CAKSJC010000143.1 GCA_934462885.1 uncultured Eubacteriales bacterium
TGGGATCCAACTTCATATGCATTTATCAAAGATAATACACTCTGCATTCCAACAGCGTTCTGCTCTTACGGAGGAGAAGCTTTAGACAGAAAAACTCCCCTTCTTCGCTCAATAGAGAGCTTAAATGTGCAGTCTATGCGCATACTAAAACTATTCGATCCGCAAACAAACGTCGCTTGCGTAAGAACAAGCGTCGGAGCAGAACAGGAATACTTCCTCGTTTCAAAGGAGATGTACGATAAGAGACGAGACCTCATTTTTACGGGACGTACTCTTTTCGGAGCAAGACCTCCAAAAGGTCAAGAACTTGATGATCACTATTTCGGCACGATAAAACCGAAAGTCGAAGTTTTTATGAAAGAACTTGACAAAGAATTGTGGAAGCTCGGCATTCTTTCAAAGACAGAACATAATGAGGCCGCACCCGCTCAGCATGAGCTTGCTCCCGTGTACACGCAAGGAAATATCGCAACAGACCATAACCAGCTCATTATGGAGATGATGCAGAAAGTCGCGAAACGTCACGGACTCGTTTGTCTCCTGCACGAAAAGCCTTTTGAGGGCGTAAACGGTTCGGGAAAACACAACAACTGGTCGATCACCACGAATACCGGAGTAAACCTTCTCACTCCCGGGGAAACCCCTTATGAAAACGCGAGATTTCTTATCTTCCTTTGTGCGGTAATCAAGGCGGTAGACGAATATCAGGATCTTTTAAGAATAAGCGTTGCAACTGCCGGAAACGATCACCGTCTCGGCGCCAACGAAGCGCCGCCCGCCGTTATGTCCGTTTTTCTGGGAGATGAGCTTACAGCGATTCTTGACGCTCTTGAGACGGACAGCAAATACGACCCCATGGAAAAAGCACAGCTCCAACTCGGAGCCGATGTTCTTCCGAAACTTCCAAAGGACAACACAGACAGAAACCGCACATCCCCGTTTGCGTTTACCGGAAATAAATTCGAATTCCGTATGGTTGGCTCGGCAAGCTCTATTGCAGGATGTAATACAGTCCTCAATACCGCAGTAGCAGAAGAATTAAGGCAGTTTGCGGATATACTCGAGGGAGCGTCTGATTTTCGTGCGGAAATGAACGCACTTATACGCGATACCATCAAGAAACATAAACGGATCATATTTAACGGAAACGGCTATGACAGCTCATGGATAAAGGAAGCAACCGAAAAAAGAGGGCTTCTTAACCTCAGATCGACTCCAGACGCGCTTCCGTATTTTCTTTCCGAAAAAAATGTGAGACTCTTTACGACGCATCATGTTTACACGGAAACGGAAATGCGTTCACGCTATGAGATCATGCTTGAAAATTATTGCAAAACGATAACCATAGAAGCGGCTACTATGGTTGATATGGTATATAAAGAAATACTCCCCGCCGTCACTTCGTATACAAAAGAAGTCTGTGAAACCGGAATGATGAAGAATAATTTCTGCGCTGCTGCAGACTGCTCTTATGAAGAAAAACTTACCATGCGTCTTTCCGCAATAACATCCTCGATAGCAAAAGAAGTATCGTCTCTCGAAAACGCGATACATGAATCTTCCGATATCACGGATATAACCGCTCTCTCGTTTTACATAAAAGATAAAGTGTTCTCTAAAATGCAGAAACTTCGCGAATTCTGCGACGAAGCTGAGTTTATAACCGCTGAAAAGTTCTGGCCGTATCCTACATACAGCGACCTTCTTTTCGCTGTGAGATAACCTCAGATCCGCTTTGAAGAGAAAATGTTAATAATCGGTTAAGTTTTTTATTGTATATTTTGATAAAAAACGCCAATTTTTATTATGAAAAATACTGATTGATTATTTGCGTCATTTATTGTAAAATGTAACTATATTGTAAGTTTTTTCATTACATAGAACATAAAATGAAGGAAGGATAAAAAATGAGAGGCAGAAGAAAAACCGTTAAAATTTCAGAGGCTGAATGGAGTATAATGAAAGTTCTCTGGGAAGGATGCGACAAAATGGATCGCGGCATGACTCTCGGCGAGATAGTAAGTGAACTTTCGTGTTCGACAGGTTGGACAAATACTACGATCAGGACTCTGATAATAAGACTTGCGGAAAAAGGAGTGGTGGAGATAGACAAGACAACAGGAGTTTATAAATATAATCCCATTACATCAAAATCTGACTGCGTGAAAAGCGAAGTGGATTCTTTTATTGAAAGAGTTTTTGATAATTCCGCATATAACCTGATGACATCCCTTGTGAAAAGCGGAAATCTCAGCGAAAGTGAACGCAAAGATATAATAAAAACATTAAGTGAGATTGACGAATAATAAAAAATTCGGTTGAATGGCCGGGGAAAGGAGAGCATATGGAGGAATTTTTAGTGCTGCTTCTTTTGCAGGTAACTGTTTTCTCATCAGTCACAGCGCTGATACTCATTGCGGTCAAGCAAATATTCAAATGCCGGATTCCGCCGAAAATCGGAATGATGCTTTGGATAGTACTTCTTGCAAGGCTCATTTGCCCAGTCTTCCCGGAAAGCAAAATATCTGTCTATAACTATGTTCCGATCGGAAAAAATGTTCTTGTTGCGCTGAGCAGTAACGTAAACGAAGAAATCGAAGAAAAAAGAAAAGAAAACAGCAAAGCAGAAAATCCATATGTCCTGCAAAGCACGGTCCTGCCCGACGAATGCACGGCTTTGACAGAACTTCGGAAAAACCCGAGCAACATAGTTTTGACGGAAGAACCCCCGGTTTTGACACAAAAAGATGTCGCTGATGAAGAAAATACCGTATATCCGGCAGTCATCGCGGCATATTTTACGGGAATCACATTTTCACTCGGTTTCAGTATTCTCTCTTATCAGAGAGCAAAGAAAAAGGCTCTTATTTTCTCATATCTTTGCGAAGATGAGGATCTGTTGGCTGTTTATCGAAAAACTGCCGTTGAGATGGGAATAAAAGAAAAAAATATTCCTCCGCTCAGATGCGGTATGTCCTCAATGCTCATAGGAGTATTCGAACCGAAAGTCATTCTCAGAGACGACTGTACCGAAAAAGAAGCGTCAATGGTTTTTGCTCACGAGCTCAACCACTATAAGTACAGGGACAACCCTCTCCTTGTCTTGTCAACCATAGTATCGTGTCTTTTTTGGTATAATCCTCTCATTTGGATCGTGCGAAGAATGCTCAGAGAAGATATTGAGGTGCTGTGCGATCAGCGCACATTGTCCGATTGCGGAATACGCCCTACCGATTACGCCATGATGTTATGCAGAATATCCGCTTTCGGTGAAATTGATTCCGAAGCAGGGTGCGCTATGTCAGCGCAGGGGCGAAAACTTAAAAACCGGCTTGTCTCCATATCATTAAATAAAAAGAAAAAATTTCTTCCCAAAACGGCAAGCGCTATTCTTTGCTGGGCGATAATTTTGGTTTGTCTGACAAATCCGCTTATGTCTCAAAATATTGAATTTGTCGAATACATTGAAAACTACGCCGATATAACAGGCGAGAGCGAACGTATTATGCATATGACGGAAAAAGTCTCGGTTTCGGAATATCTCGAGGAAATTTCGTTTATCCTATCGGATAACGGATGCGCAGAGCTAAAAAACAAGCTGGGAAACGGAAGCCTTGAAAGCTTTAAGAAAAAATGCGCTGCAAATGAAAATATAGATTCCGAACTTCTCCGTGAAATTAAAGGATTCAGATCCGACACTCCTTTGACAAACAAGACGTGCGCCGCCATATCGTCGGCAATTATGACAATTCTTTCCGGAAACGACTCGCTTTACGAACGAAACGTATCTCTTTTGCCGACGCTTATATCGACGGAAGATATGGAGAATGTTCTGTTAAATCTCGACGAAAACGAACAAGCGGCGGTTCTCGCTTGTTACAACAGGGGAGTCAAAGGTGCCGACGTGCGGTTTGATTTGTTCTATACCGGCGCCATGATGGATCTCATTACAGACCGAATCAACGATTCTTACGCGCGGGATAAGATAAAAGCTTTTTATAAAAAAATTGATACTTCATCCGAAGGAAGCGCGGGATTCTTTAACAAAATCGGCATAAACTTTAAGGGCGACACCGTATATTCGTGCTGCGCAAATATTACGGAAAACGAGGAAAAATATCTTCAAAGCGTTATTACTGCGGCATACGCCGGAGACGACTCCGACGTCTATTACCTGAAGAAACGTGAAGACGCCTGCTCGTTCGCAAAAGCGGAAAAACTTTTTGTAAAAGCGGGTATGACCGTAGATTTTCTTTACGAGATATACGCGAAAGCAGGCTCTTTCAGCGAGATTTTCGATTCGGATAACTTCCGCGCCGAAAACGTATCATTTGCGCAAAGAAGAAGCGCGGACGACGTGAGCATCAGAGGCGTCATGAACGGCGGAATAAAGAAAGCAGTAATTAAATCGTACGAGTCAGGAGTACTCACCGCAGACGAAAACAATTTAATAGAGCTGGGATCGCGTCTTTCCTGCGGCGAAAGCCTTAAAGCCGCGTTCAACCTTATAAGCTCCATGATAAACTAAAGCGTTTTTTCGACTGAGCGTAAAACATCATAACACTTAATCGAATATTTTAATAAATAACCGAGTCTGCAATACAAATAAAGTTTTTTGCAGCCTTTTTTGAGAAATCGTGCAAATTTTTGTGCAAATTTATAATTTGCGAAAACTAAAACGGAGCGACTATGGCTGAGAAAAAAGTTCGTTTTCAAGAGAAAAAAATATATAACGCTGCATGCGTCTCTATCCTGATAATAACCGCCGCGTTCGCCGTGCTGACACTTCTCTTTTCGTTTGGCGTCAACGTGAAGTGGAACGGCGTATTTGTTAAAATTCTTCTCGCTGCGGGAGGTGTTATTAACCTCTCCGCGCTTTTTTTCAGAAAGACGCACAAACTATCTTTTTCGAGTATAGGGTACTGCG
>CAKSJC010000144.1 GCA_934462885.1 uncultured Eubacteriales bacterium
CCTTATTTTCTCTGCGAATACTGTCACGCCATGGGAAACGGTCCCGGAGACTTACGCGATTACTGGGAAGTTATGGATTCAAGAGATGAATTTTTCGGCGGATGCGTATGGGAATTTTCCGATCACTCGGTCGCGCGCGGCGATGTTTATGCCGCCCCCGAATTCACCTATGGGGGAGATTTCGGAGATCATCCGAACGACAAAAATTTCTGCAATGACGGACTTTTATATCCCGATCGCAGGGTGCATACGGGAATGCTTGAGCTAAAAGAAATCCTCATGCCTCTTTCGGTACGCGAGCTCAGAGCAGGCGCGCTCGCCGTGCGTTCTAAGAGATTTTTTAAATCTATGGACGATATTTCTCTCGCATGGGAATTAAAGCTCGACGGAAAAGCCGTCGCATCGGGCGTATTTCCCTCAATAGGACTTCTTCCGGGTGAAGAAAAAGAATACGTATTCTTTGACAAAGTTCCGGAAGGCGGAATATGCACGCTTGACCTTTCGTTCAGGCAGAACAAGCCTTCCGCGTGGGCGGATATCGGCTACGAGATCGGATTCTCGCAGTTCGTATATGAAGAGAATACAAAAGCGTCAGAGCCTGTAAAACCGCTATATCCCGTCGAAGTTCTCGATGACGAGCGGTATATCACCGTATATGTCGGGGAGAGCGAATATAAAATTGACAAGTATGACGGAATGATATGCGATATCGTCGACAGCGGCGAACATCTTATTACAAAAAAAGTCGTTCCTCAGATATGGAGAGCTCCGACCGACAACGATATCTGTCAAAAAGGCGCTTGGGAGAGAATCGGTTTCAAGGACGCCAAAATAAAATGCTACTCATGTGCGCTTGTCGAAAGCGCCGCCGAAAAAGCGGTTGTCAAAGCGAAAATATCCCTCGGCATTCCCGCAATGCCACCCGTTCTTCACGGAGAATTTACGTACACCGTAACCGAGGATCGCGGTCTTGTTATCTCCTGCGACATAACATGGCTTAAGCGCGACCGTACCCGCGACAAAACGTATTATCCGCGTTTCGGTATGCGCTTCACTATGCCCGAAGGTTCCGAACAGATGAAATATTTCGGCTATGGACCCGGAGAAAGCTACATAGACAAGCGCCTCGCCTCAAGACTCGGCGAATTTTCATCAACAGTTACCGAAAACTACGAACCGTACATTTTCCCGCAGGAGAATTCATCTCATTTCGGCTGCCGCTGGGCAGACGTCCATACCGTATGGGGACACGGGCTCTTTTTCACGGCAGACTCGCCGTTTTCGTTCAATGCGTCGCACTACACTCCCGAAGAGCTTACGAAAAAATCTCATCACTACGAACTGAAAAAAGATAAAGAAACCACAGTGATAATAGACTACCGCCACTCAGGAGTCGGCTCCGAAGCGTGCGGTCCGGTCCTTGATCTGAAATATCAGTTCAGGGAAGATGTCTTTTCATGTGCGATAGTTGTAAAACCGGTGTTTGTCGCTGACCTCGATCCATACAGAGAATTCAGAAAGAAAATGCAATGAGTCGCGGCGGTGTTTTGACATACTCAAAGCCGTGAGATTCGTATACCCGACTCTCTCCTTCTGCCATGTTTTATGGCATACAAAAAAAGAAAAGCGGCATGATTCAAATCATGCCGCTTTTTTAATGCTGTTAACTTGTTTTATTGAAGTACAGCTTAACCTTTTCTTTTTTGACGGATTAATACATACCGCCCATGCCGCCCATATTGCCGGCAGGCTGTTCGGGAGCCTTTTCAGGAAGCGATACAACAAGAGCTTCTGTTGTGAGAACTGTTGATGCAACGGAAGCTGCATTTTGGAGTGCGGAACGTGTAACCTTAGTCGGGTCAACAATACCTGCCTCCATCATGTCAACATATTCTTCGCTGTAAGCGTTGAAGCCGTAACCTTTCTTGCCTGCCGAACGAATCTTGTCAACTACGACAGAACCTTCGAAGCCTGCATTTTCAGCAATCTGGCGAACCGGAGCTTCAAGAGCCTTTACTACGATCGCAACGCCTGTCTTTTCGTCTCCCTCAACCGTATCGAGAAGAGATGCAACGTCGTCAATTACGTTGATATATGCTGTTCCGCCGCCGGGAACGATACCTTCTTCAACTGCAGCGCGTGTTGCGTTGAGAGCGTCCTCAATGCGGAGTTTCTTTTCTTTCATTTCCGTTTCGGTTGCAGCGCCTACCTTGATTACGGCAACGCCTCCGGAGAGCTTTGCAAGTCTTTCCTGGAGTTTCTCACGGTCGAAATCGGATGTTGTGTTCTCGATAGCGGATTTGATCTGAGCTATACGAGCTTTGATTTCATCAGAGCTGCCTGCGCCGCCTACAATGATAGTGTTGTCCTTGTTGACTTTAACCTGTCTTGCCTGACCGAGCTGATCAACGGTTGCTTCCTTAAGCTCAAGACCAAGTTCATCGCAGATAACCTGACCGCCTGTGAGAACTGCGATATCACGAAGCATTTCTTTGCGTCTGTCGCCGAATCCCGGAGCCTTTACCGCTACGCATGTGAATGTGCCGCGAAGCTTATTGAGTACGAGAGTCGTAAGAGCCTCGCCTTCAACGTCCTCAGCGATTATGAGGAGCTTCTTGCCGCTCTGTACGATCTGTTCGAGAAGGGGAAGTATCTCCTGAACGTTCGAAATCTTCTTATCTGTGATAAGGATGAGAGCATCGTCGAGAACGGCTTCCATCTTTTCTGTATCTGTTGCCATATAGGGAGAGAGGTATCCGCGGTCGAACTGCATACCTTCGACTACTTCGCTGTATGTTTCAGCGGATTTTGATTCCTCAACGGTGATAACTCCGTCTGATGTTACCTTTTCCATAGCGTCTGCGATGAGAGTACCGATAACATCGTCGCTAGCTGAGATTGTGCCTACGCGCGCTATATCTTCTTTTCCGTTTACGGACTTGGAAGCAGCCTTAAGAGAAGCCACAGCCTTGTCAACAGCCTTCTGAATTCCCTTACGGATGATCATCGGGTTAGCGCCCGCGGTAACGTTCTTCATGCCTTCATGTATGAAAGCCTGAGCAAGAAGAGTAGCGGTAGTTGTACCGTCGCCGGCAGCGTCGTTTGTCTTTGTGGCTACTTCACGAACGAGCTGTGCGCCCATGTTTTCGGCAGCGTCCTCAAGCTCGATATCCTTAGCGATTGTAACGCCGTCGTTTGTAATGAGGGGAGTGCCGTATTTCTTATCAAGGACTACATTTCTTCCCTTCGGTCCAAGTGTGATTTTAACTGTATTTGCAAGTTTATCTACGCCGTTTATAAGGGCGTTTCTTGCGTCGATTCCGTAAAGAATATCCTTTGCCATAATTATTTGTCTCCTTAATTTAATTCAGTTTAAAACCGCGAATCATAAGAGACGCGAATCAAGTTCCGCGTGCTGCCGTGTGTTTTCGGCTTTACCTATGCGCGGTTCAAGTATTTATGATTTACTGTATGTCCGCTCTGAATTATTCAACGATTGCGAGAATGTCGCTCTGCCTTACGATGTTGTATTCTTCGCCATCGCACTTTACTTCAGTTCCTGCGTATTTGCTTGTAATTACCTTGTCGCCGACTTTAACCGTCATCACGACATCCTTGCCGTCAACAACTCCGCCGGGACCTACCGCGATTACTTCGGCTACCTGAGGTTTTTCTTTTGCCGCGCCCGGAAGAACTATACCGGTCTTTGTTGTTTCTTCAGCTTCAACAAGTTTTACTACTACTCTGTCTGCAAGAGGTTTCAGTTTCATGTTCATATCTCCTTCTATAATTGCATAAATTGTTTAAGTATTGTTTTAATTTAGGATTTAGCACTCATATTATTCGACTGCTAAACTTCTGAGCATATTGTATCCCTTTTCAAATAAAAAATCAAGGGCTTTTCTCATTGTTTACATTTATTTAACAATTTATTCCTCCGCTTTTTGAGTGAGTGCTAAAAAATAAAAACAGGGCTGTCACTATAAAAACCATGACAGCCCTGACAGAGCAAAGATTATTTATCAGCCTTTTTGTCGGAATCGACGAGCTTGATGAGCGCCATTTCGGCAGCGTCACCGCGGCGAGGTCCGAGCTTGTAGATCTGTGTGTAACCGCCGTTTCTGGATGCGTAAGCGGGAGCTATCTCGGAGAAGAGCTTGCTTACAACGTCCTCCTTGGTTATATAAGCAAGAGCCGCGCGGCGACTTGCAAGTGTATTTTTTTTGCCAAGGGTTATCATCTTTTCGGCAACTGAACGAACTTCCTTCGCGCGTGTAAGCGTTGTCTCAATAGAGCCGTTCTCAAGGAGATAAGTTACCATGCCGCGAAGCATTGCGTTTCTGTGCGCAGTTGTTCTGCCGAGTTTTCTGGTACCGGGCATATCCATGTCCTCCTTTTGCAAAAGTGTCGGTTTCCGCCATAGCGGAACCATCTATCTGATCTGTATTGTTGTAATGCTTTGATTTCCGCATAGCGCGGTGACTCATTCGTCGTCCTTTTTGAGGTCAAGTCCGAGTGAGTGAAGCTTCTGGATAACTTCTTCGAGCGATTTCTTTCCGAGGTTTCGAACCTTCATCATTTCGTCCTCGGTGCGGTTTATGAGATCTTCAACCGTGTCTATGCCGGCGCGCTTTAAGCAGTTAAAGCTTCTTACCGACATGTCAAGCTCCTCAATGGTCATCTCAAGAACTTTCTCTTTGATAGTCTCTTCGCGTTCAACCATGATTTCCGCATTCTTTGCTTCGTCCGAAAGATCGACGAACAAATTGAGATGTTCGTTGAGTATCTTGGCTCCGAGAGAAATTGCTTCTTTCGCTAAGATCACGCCGTTGGTTAAAACCTCAAGTGTGAGCTTATCGTAATCCGTGCTGCTTCCGACGCGTGTATTCTCCACTGTATAATTC
>CAKSJC010000145.1 GCA_934462885.1 uncultured Eubacteriales bacterium
ACGATATCAAGCGCTGCCTGCCAAAGAACGGTTTTGCGTATCGATTCCTCAGGATAATAACTGATGAGATCTTCGAAAGTCATGCCGAACTCGTTTGCAAAGTCATTCATCGCAGTGTTGTATTCTTCTTCCGTCAGCTCAAGTTTAAGCTCCTTTACAAGCTGATAAAGGACAAGATCCTCTTTTATATTTGCTTTGCACTGTTCGCGCAGTTGTTCGTCTGTCATTCCGACATAGCTTGACATAAATGTGTCGTAATCCACTTTGAGATATTCCGCGTACTCCGTATAGTATGTGCGCATTTCCTCAAATGATCTTTCTACCTCTTCCTCGGGATAAGAAAGAATCTCTGTATCATCAACTATCTGTTTCCAAAGAGAATTGTACATCTGATCCTTTATATGGGACTCTTTCTGCGTTTCAAGAGAAGCTCTGTATGCGATACGAAACTCTTCTGTATTGTTGTATCCGAACGTCTCCTTTACAAAATCATCCGTAAACTCCGGAACTATCAGTTCTCCTTTTATGTAGTGGATAACGCACTTAAATTTAACCTCGGCTCCGGCAAGATCTTCGTTGGAATAGCTTTCCGGGAAAGTAATATCAAAACTGAATTCTTCTCCGGGCATTTTTCCGATAAAAGCTTCGGCAAATCCGGGAATCATTCCGCTGTTCGATGAAAGAACTATATCCTGCTCGGTCGCTGTTCCGCCGCTGAACTGCTCTTCGCCTTTGAAACCCGAATAATCGGCAACGACCGTGTCACCTTCCGCCGCCGCACGATCGGTTATCTTTTCGTTTTCGGCGTAGTTTTCAAGAAGAGTCTCAATACTGCTTTCAAGTTCTTCTTCGGTAACTTCCGCCGAATCATGGGTTGTTTTAAGACCAGTGTAATTTCCGAGTTTTATGTATTTCGTAAGTTCCGAATTCATGTAGTCGAACGGCTCCGCAACAGGTTTGCTTTCGCTTTCGCTGTCAGAGTTTTTTTCATCATCCGTTTTATTTTCGCTTTCGTAATTTATAGTATCTGCGTTTTCTGCCGTATCTTTCGTTTCACTTCCTCCGTTTTTCGCGCATGATACAAGAGATGCGAGGATAAGAAAAACCGCTGTAATTTTTAAGATTTCTTTCACTATTTTGATAATCCTTTCTTTTTATTTATTAAATCAGTCCTATTCGTTTCATGTCGCTTTAGATGTACAGTGACCGGTTTGGTGTTTTTGGACATTATAAAATTTTCATTTACAATAACCGCTCATGGAAATTTGCGCTCATGTTAAAGCGGTGATACAGTTAGGCGAAACGAAAAGCAAAACTCGATCACAAACGCTTAAAACACATCCGCCTTTTCTCCACGTCAGACATTATACCACAAAATCACGTCTGATGGAGAGAGGCGCGTCAATATTTACATTTTATTCATCTGCCAACGTTCTATTTTGCGAAAATTTTTTTCCAACTCAGAACTACATGTATATTTTTTTGCACAAAGTCATGCTGCAAAAATTATTGATTATTGCCAAACAATTCGTCTTATATTATTAAAAATCTTTAATTCATGTCATTGACGATTAATGATGAAAATGCTATAATGACACTGTAATTATTATAAAATCATTTAACAAGGAAGTGTTATTAATGTTATACCTTATCGATACGGCTGATATTGACGCAATAAAGAAGATTTGCGAATTTTATCCGGTATCCGGAGTTACAACAAATCCGACAATCATCTCGCGTGAGCACGGCGATTTCAAAAAAATCATATGTTCTATCAGAGAGATACTCGGCGAAAACAAAATGCTTCATGTTCAGACTACAGCAACAGAAGCAAACGAAATAGTAAAAGAAGCTGAAATGATAAAAAATATCGTCGGAGACGATTTCTACATAAAAATCCCGATCACAAAAGAAGGTCTCAAAGCTACCGCAATGTGTAAGGATAAAGGAATCGGTGTAACCACAACCGCCATCTTCACTCAACAGCAGGCTCTTATCGCGGCAAGCGCAGGATCAGATTTTGTTGCGCCTTACATCAACCGTCTTGACAATATAGTATCCGACGGCGCTCACGTTGTAAGTGAAATTGTTAATATTTTCAAAATGTACAACGTAAAAACAAAAATACTCGCCGCAAGTTTTAAAAACGCCGAGCAGGTTCACAAGATTTCACTCACAGGCGCTGACGCTGTAACCGTAAATCCCGACATCTTTGATATGCTCATTTATCATCCTCTTACATATTACGCTATTGACGACTTCACCAAAGACTGGGAAAGCGTATACGGAGACAAGAAAGTTTCAGATCTTCTCTGATAGCTCAAGCTTAGCTTTCCTCTCCGAAAAACTAAAAAAGAACTCGTCGTTTTTCAGCATCAATCAGAAAACAAAACAAGAATGCGCTGCCGCACATGAGTTTAACTATGCGTCAGCGCATTTTTTGTTTATTTAACAATAATATAAACTCCGTCGGACAAACATTTTATCTCGGTCTTGTAAAATTCTTCAACAGCTTTTATCATGTATAATATATCGGCACAGCCCGCGGTTTCATATGACGAATGCATTGCAAGCTGAGCAAGCCCTATATCGACAGTGTTCAAAGAAACTTTTGTATTTGAGATCGATCCGAGAGTAGAACCGCCTGCCATATCGCTGCGGTTGGCAAATTGCTGCACAGGAACGCCCGCATTTTTGCATATCTCAGAGAATACAGACGCCGAGAGGGCGTCGGTCGTATATTTTTGAGCGGAATTTGATTTAATTACGATACCTCCGTTCAAGTGAGGTGCGTTTTGTGAATCTGAAAGTTCCGGATGGTTCGGATGCTTTGCGTGCCCGTTATCGGCGGACACCATAAACGACGATGCAAGAGCGGCTCTCATATTGACTGAGAACGAATCGCATATCTCACTGATAACATCATATAAAAATCCGCTTCCGGCGCCTTGTTTCGTCTCACTTCCCGTCTCTTCATTGTCAAATGAAGAATATATCTTCACAGTATTTACGGTATTTGAAGCCGACGAGATAAAGCCCATGAGAGTCGTGTAAGCGCATTCGAGATTATCTATTCTGGAAGAAGCGAAAAACTCGCTTTCGTATCCGAATACGGAAGACGGCGTGCGGTTGTAAAGGTACAAATCGGTTGACAAAATCTCTTTTTCATCACACCCGACCTCTTCTGCGATAAGCTTTTTCATTCCCCCTCGTCCGTTTTCGGATGAAAAGAGAGGCATCATATCTACCGCGGCATTAAATGCGTATCCGTTGTTGACGCTTCTGTTCTGATGAATCGCAACATTGGGAATAATCAGAAGATCGCGGTCGATGTTCACAAGGACCGATTTTATTTCATTATCTTTTTTTACGATCACCCGCCCGGCTACGGAAAGAGGTCTGTCGAGCCACGTCGACGCGATCATTCCGCCGTATCCTTCAACATTAAGCTTTATGTATTTACCGAAAGCATCGCTCTCGCATTCGCTTTTCAACTTATACGTCGGGCTGTCAGTGTGGCTTGCGGTTATCATAAACGAAACCGGATTCCCCTGCGGTATAGTGAACGCTATTATCGACGAAAGGTTCCTTGTAACGTAATATTTTCCACCCTCTTTTAAATTCCATTCATCCGCTTCGGAGAGGCAAGTAAATCCTTTTTTATCAAGAATATCCGAAATTGTCTGCACTGCGTGAAAAGCGGTCGGACTCTTTTTTATAAAATCATTTAGTTTCTCTGCCGCTTTTATGTTTTCCTCTGTCATATTAAACTCCTTATCTATATATCTTCATTTTTTCAAAGCAGCGCTTTATGCTATATTTTAACATATCCACAAAACTTTTTTTCGGCTGCGCACAGAGCGTTGTATTACAATACAGCCTATCACCCTATATCAGAATAGCATATGTACTTCCAAGGCGAGTATCAAAGCCAAGATGGCGATACATTTTCTCATCGCATTCGGCACAGCAGACGCCAAGCGATGAAACATTGTGTTCGGCGCACCATTTTTTAGCCTCAAAAACGAGTTTTTTAGCGATTCCCGATTTTCGGAACGCAGGTTCAATATAAAAATCTTCGAAATAGCCGACATTTGAACACGAGAAAGTTGAAAAAGCCGTAGTTACCGAGCACATTCCAACTGCACGGTAACTACGCTTTGCCACAAAAAAGACGATCTTCCCTTCATGCACGGCTTCCATAAGCTTTTCCTGCTTTACTTCCGTAAGTATCGATTCTCCGATCTCTGAAAGATATCCGTTCTCAAGTTTCAAAAGCTGCCAGTCCTCATGATCCGTAAGCATTTCAACCGTTACGGGAACGTCATCAGCCGGCGGAAGAATCATAAGCGGCTCTCCCCATTCGTCTGCTCCGTTTTTAACAAATCCTATGCTTTCCCAAAATTTTGCACTTCTCTCCGAATTGCAGTTAAGTTCGGCATAAGACGCGCCTTTTTCACGCGACCATGCAAGAAGAGCTGCTGCGCACTCGCCGCCGGTCCCCCCTCCTCGAAATTCCGGAAAAACGCAAAATTCCATTATAAAAAGCTTTCCGTCCTCGCTCGTGTAGATCACTGACAGCGCGAACCCTATTCTTTCTCCGTTTTTCATGAAAAAAAGATAATGCGCGCGGTCCTCGTTTCTCTCGTGCAGCATATCGATAGTCATTCTGTATTCGCTGTCGTCGAGAAAATAATTTAATTCATCGTAATCCTCCGGATTCGGGAAAATATCCCTTTTATGATATTCGTGGAGTTCTCTCCAAAAAAACTCAACTTCCTCTTCTGTATCAGCTTCATGTATCGTAATATGTTCCTTCATTCTTCCTCCGTTTTATCCGTATGCATTTTGCTTGCTGAAACATAAAAAACTATTTTATGTTATGATATCAC
>CAKSJC010000146.1 GCA_934462885.1 uncultured Eubacteriales bacterium
ATACTACCCACGCGAGTACTCTGTAAACTCCGAGAACAAGCGCTCCGTGAAGCCATTCGGGTGCGTTCAGCCTGACAAAAAGCGACGACAATACATCCTGAAACTTAAACAAAACATTTCCGAGCAAAGCTGACGGGTAGTTCGCTCCCGTGACCGTAAGCCACAAAATAAAAGTAAGAAGCAAAAACATTATCGGATACGCAAATCCGCGTCCCGTCAACAATTTGTCAATCTTTATGTCTCGTATGGCATATCCGCTTTTTTTGAACGATACTGTTTTACCTGCAATCTCTTCAGCTTTTCCTACAATGCTTTTTACCGTCATATCTTCAAGCTTATCTTTGTTTATCCCGCTTGAGATAAGAATTTCATCTGCCTCCTTTCTTGCTGATAAAAGCTCATCATCGTCAAAGTTACAATTTAGATATTCACCTATCTTATGCTCAAAGTCCGCATCGCCTGAAAGAAGCTTCATTGCGACAAACCGATTTCCGATATGTCCGGAACATTTTTCACTTATGTGAGGAATTATTTTCGAAATTGCATTTTCCATTTCCACGCTGTATGTGACATTCAAGGCTTTTTTATTTCCGCTTTGATCCATTGCATCAAGTTCAGCACATAACACATCAAGAGTCTTTTTATCTTCCGCGTTTGTACCTACGCAAGGAACTTTTAACTCTTCAGACAGTTTTGTTAAATCAACTTCTATATGTTTTCTCTTTGCTTCATCCATTAGATTAACACAAACAATTACCTTTTCGGTTATTTCAAGTATTTGAAGCACAAGGTTTAGATTTCGTTCAAGGCAGGTGGCATCACACACTACTACGACAGCGTCTGCGCCTCCGAAACATATGAAGTCGCGTGCTGTTTCTTCTTCCGCAGAATGTGCCGACAGAGAATACGTTCCAGGAAGATCGACAAGAATGTATGAATTTTTTTCTCCCTTAAAAATTCCTCTGGCATTTGTGACCGTTTTCCCGGGCCAGTTTCCTGTATGCTGCTTCATTCCGCAAAGAGCGTTAAATATCGTGCTTTTTCCGACATTAGGATTTCCCGCAAGGGCTATAATACGCTCGTTTTCCCCTGTTTTTTCTATAACAAGTTTCTTTGAGAGCGCTCCCGCTCCTACGGAAGAGTTTGTAAGACCCATTAAGTACACCTCTCTCTTTTTTGTACGATTATGTCGCGGCTGTCCTCTGAGCGAATAGCTATTACCGCTCCTCTTATTAGATATGCTGACGGATCTCCGAGAGGACTCCTTCCGACGCACTCGACTATTGTATTTTCAGTCAGACCTATATCAAGAAACCTTCGCCTGATATCGCCTTTCGTTCGGAGTATGCTTACGGTTGCGGACTCGCCCGGTTTTATATCGCAAAGCGAATATTCTTTATTCATTTTCTTTCACTCTCTTTCGTTTGTCTGAATTTTTATTTCTTGCTTTCCGCGCAAAGTTTTGCTCTGCCGAAACATCTACTGTTATTTTATTCATCTTAAATTAAAAGCGTTACATATCCGAAAAAACATCCGAACTTGACGATTCAGAAATATATGGTTGCCGTTACACAATAAAAAATCCCATGAAAAATCAAATTTTACATGGGATTTTTTATCCGCTTATTTTTGATATCGGAACACTTTTTTTCACTTGCACACAAAAGCGTAATTTTTTATTGCAAGGTCAAAATCTTTCATATTTCTTTCTGCTTTATCTTCTCTCGAATCGTCAAATAAAAAATCAAATTTTTTTTCGTCCGTTATTTTATAGAAAGAAATAGCTTCTCCTGCCGGTACCGCTCCGCTTTTTGCCATTTCATACGCTGTTCTCGTCATTCTGTATTCATAATCGCTTTTGAAAGAGAAATTTCCGATTTTTCTATCGGCATCTTGAAAAAAACACCCCGCGTCATTAGAATAAATGACACCCGCTGCCGTATCAGGATAGCCCGGAGATGATATTCTGTTTCCTACCACTGTTATTATCGCCACACGTTCACAAAGATTTGCATCGGGAAACGAACAGCCAACCGCACGTATGAGAAATTCAGCATCCGGTGAAGCTAAAACGGGAAATAAGAGAAGAAAAAAAGTAAAAAATCCGAATTTTTGTTTCACTGCCGAACTCCTTTTTCTTTATTAGAATAATTCAGTCTTTCTTTTTATTAGAATTCTCCGAGTAGAAAAAAATATGCGGGACTAATCTGCGGTATTTTTTGAGTTTTTTCTTCAAAATTAGTTTTTTTGCGGATTATCTCTTAATAAAATTTTTTACCCATACGTTTACTGAATTTTTCTCAAGCAGTAGCTTTTTCTCTTTCCATGATTTCCAACACATCGTTGCTGTACATACGCTATATGAAGATACGCCCGAGGAGATTAAGGGATCCTTCGGGCGTTCTCTCTTTATTTAAATGGCAGATTTCACTGAATTTTATTGCGATAAACCGTCGATCAATGCCGACACTCGCATTAGACTGCACAGCTCCAAGAGTTGAGTTTTTCTTGGAGGAATATGCCTATATTGTAAGCAATCTATTTGTGCGCAGAGAAATTATTCACATATTTCGCTTAATTCTTTCAAAAGCGCCTTTTTCAAGCCGCGATACCTGAGCTTGAGAAATACCGATTTCGTCGGCTATTTCCATTTGAGTCTTTCCTCCGTAAAAACGTTTTTTAATTATTGATTTTTCTTTTTCACTGAGCTTCTTTATTGCCTCGCGCAGCGCTATATCTTCAAGCCACATATCGTCATTTGATGAATCGTCGCTTAACTGATCCATTACAAGAATTGAGTCTCCTCCATCGCTGTATACAGTCTCATAAAGCGAAACAGGTTCAATTATCGCTTCGAGAGCGCGGGTAACGTTCTCGGGATTTTCGCCTATCTCGCGAGCTATTTCCTCAACTGTCGGTTCTGAATTTCCCGTTATCGACAACTTCTCTTTTGCTGCCAGTGCGCGATATGCCAGATCTCTTACCGATCGACTTACGCGTATTGTGTTGTTGTCTCTAAGATATCTGCGTATTTCTCCGATTATCATCGGTACCGCGTATGTTGAAAACTCAACCTCTATCTCTGTATTGAAGTTGTCAACGGCTTTTATAAGTCCTATACATCCAACCTGAAAAAGGTCATCAAGATTTTCTCGTCTGTTCGTGAATTTTTGTATTATACTCAAAACAAGTCTTAGATTTCCGTCTATTAATTTTTCTCTCGCCGCGCGGTCACCTTTTTTTGTTCTTACAAGAAGGTCTTTTTTCTCAGCTGAAGTAAGCGTAGGAAGTCTTGACGTATTCACGCCGCATATTTCAACTTTATTATAGTACATTCATGTACCCTTCCGTTTTATTTTGCTGAAATAATTATTTCCCTTCCGCCCTTTCCGTTATGCATAAAACGCTCTGCCACTTATTTACATATATGGGAGTCTGATATTTAAAAAATATATAACATCCCGCCCAAAAAGCGGAATGTTATACTTTTTTTATGATTCGAGTTGTTTGCCGAGAAAGCTCGCCGCAGTTTGTATAAGTTTCGCTTCAAGCTCATCTGTAAGATCGTTTTTAGCGTTCCCGTCAGCGCTGTAAACCGATGCGACGCATCCCGTAATGTCTCCCTCGGTTATTATTGGCATAAGGCAGCTCACTGAAAGATTTCCGCCGTCAACAAGATAAAGCGGAGAGTCATTTTTCGCTCTGTAAAACTGTCTTTCTTCAATAATCTGTTCCGCCTCGTGCGATATTTTACGGTCGGTATATTCCCGTTTTGCTACTCCTGCACAAGCTATAACAGCATCACGATCGCATATTACCACATAAAGACCGCATGTCTTATAAAGTGTTTCGGCGTACTGTGCGGCAAACTGCGCAAGCTCTCCGATTGGTGAATACTTCTTGAATATAACCTCTCCCTCGTGATCCGTATATATCTCAAGTGGGTCGCCTTCGCGGATACGCATTGTGCGTCTGATTTCTTTAGGTATAACGACTCGTCCAAGGTCGTCTATTCGTCTTACGATTCCTGTTGCTTTCATTTTATATTTTGCTCCTTTATTACAAACTTTTTGTCTGCTGTAATATTGTCTGCAAATAGCGGAAGATTATGCATAACTGTCAGCTTAAACATATAATGGTAATTCTGCATAAAAAAAACGCGCTCAAAGACAGTTTCTTGTATCTGACCTTGAACGCGATTTTTCACGAAATAATCCCGGGCATCATGTCAAACATGTTCTCAATAAATATACCATATCCCTCACTCGGGTCGTTCACAAGAACGTGTGTTACAGCTCCTATGAGTTTTCCGTCCTGTATTATCGGACTTCCGCTCATTCCCTGAACAATTCCTCCGGTTTTTTCAAGAAGCGACTTGTCTGTTACCTTTATCGAAAAACTTCTGTTGTCATTTCTTTTTTTATTTATTTCAGTGATCTCTATTGAGTATTTTTTCGGAGTATCTGATTCAACGGTACACCATATATATGCATCTCCCGTATGAACTTCTTCGCGGTCTGCTATCTCGACATTTTCTTCTTTCACTTTATCGTAAGGTATGTCGGAAAGTATTCCATAAACTCCGCAAGCAGTATTTCCGAGAAGAACACCGGATTTGTCAGTGGTAAAAAAACCTTTGAGTTCACCCGGAGTTCCCGCCACTCCCTTTGAAACTCCGGATATACGGACATTAACAACTGTTCCCCGCTCCATTTTCAAAAGTTCACCGGAATCGCTGCTGCATATTCCATGCCCTAACCCAGCAAAAGCCCCCGTTTCCGGAATCATGAACGTTACTGTTCCGATTCCTGCGGTAGTATCACGAACCCACATACCGGTTTTCCGTTTACCGTCTCCGGGAGATACCTCCGGAACAAACTTTACC
>CAKSJC010000147.1 GCA_934462885.1 uncultured Eubacteriales bacterium
GTTTACGTATCCGCTTGACTTCTCGGAGATCTTGTCATTATCGGCAAATACGGTCACGCACGGCTCTATTTCTCCGGCACCCAGAGCTTTCATGACGGTCACGAGAAAATCTTCGCGCGTCATCTCGGCATCCGGATCGAAACAGAGCAGTCCGTTTTCGCTTTTCACATCCATAGCGCCCTCGACCGCCATTACGATAGCCGCATTGTGCGCCCAATGTTCTTCCATGTCGGAAAAAACGATATCTCCCGCACGTTTATCAATATCTATGATAACGGCTGATTCGTCGGAATAGTTTCCGAAAGAATCTCGAACTGTATAAGTAAACGAATCTTCTCCCGTAACTCCGTCGCACGGAGTGTAGATGTAGGTTCCGTTTGCTTTATCCGTAAGTTTGACTATGCCTTTCGCAGGATGTTTTGTGATCTCGAAGGTAAGCGGGTCGTTTTCAGGATCTGAAGCATACAGGGTACCGAAAGTTGAAATGTCCTTCTGTGTCCAAACCGCGAGTGAATCTCCATGTATTTTAACGGTAGGCGCGAGATTTATCGAGTCGGTATATAAAAGCTTGCATTCCATGCTGTAATCTCCGGAAGACTTAAACCTAAAGGAAGATGACTCGCAGTTTTTTTCGGGAACGAATCGCAATTCTTCGAGGCTTGCGAACGTCAAAGTTTGATTCGGTATGACAGCGGTTCCTTTATAGGTAAGAATACCGTCGTCCGCCGGCGGGAGCGCGGTTACCGTAATATAGTCGACTGAGCAGCCGATAGCCCTTTCGAAATCTTTTGAAGAAAAACGTATATCTCCGGAAAAAAGTCCCGATTTGATCATGACTTCCTCATTTGATAAATGAGCGAGCGCCGGAGAGAGCATTCCTCCGGAATAGGCGAAAACATTTGCCCCGTTTAACATAAGCAAAAGAATTGCGGCTGCAAATGCGAGAATTTTTTTCATAGCTTATCTCCTTCTTTTAATGTTTATTTCCGTACATATTATGAACGGAGCTTGGGAAACATTACTTTTTTCAAAAAAAAGAATATTTGTTAAATAAATATTCAAAAACACCCTTGAAAAATAAGAATATAAAGTGTATAATCAGATAAAAAATACATGGAGGCAGTTATGCTTGATATAAAAATCGAAAAGACAAAAACTCCGAAAGAAAAACCCGATTCATCTAAACTGGGATTCGGAAGATATTTTACAGATCATATGTTCGTCATGGATTATTCTGCCGACATTGGCTGGAATGACGCAAGAATAGTTCCGTACGCTCCCATTTCGCTTGATCCGTCCGCAATGGTGTTCCATTATGCACAAGAGCTTTTTGAGGGTTTAAAGGCGTACAGAAGAGCTGACGGCGGAATACAGCTTTTCCGTCCCCAGAAGAATATCGAAAGAATGAATAATACCTGCGACAGACTTTGCGTTCCGAGAATAGCTCCTGAGGACGCTCTTCAGGCTATAAAGACTCTTGTTTAAGTTGAAAAAGACTGGGTTCCTGACAAAGAGGGAACATCTTTATATATAAGACCTTTTATCATTGCTACGGATCCTTATCTCGGAGTACATCCGTCTCATACGTATAAGTTTATAATAATTTTATCACCTGTCGGATCATACTATGCAGCAGGTATTAACCCTGTTAAAATTTGCATTGAAAGAGAATATGTAAGATGCGTTAAAGGCGGTACGGGAATTGCAAAAGCCGGCGGAAACTATGCGGCGTCCCTCATCGGTCAGGAGAAAGCCGACAAGATGGGATATGCGCAGGTTCTTTGGCTTGACGGCGTACACCGCAAATATATCGATGAAGTGGGCGCAATGAATGTGTTCTTTGTTATTAACGGAGTTGTTGTAACTCCTGACTTGACGGACGGAAACATTCTTCCCGGAGTCACGAGAGCTTCATGCGTCGAGCTTCTTAAAAAATGGGGAGTTCCTGTTGAAGAGAGAAAAATATCGATAGACGAAGTTGAAGAAGCAAGTGAAAACGGCACGCTTAACGAAGCTTTCGGCACGGGAACTGCCGCCGTTATTTCTCCGATAGGCGAGCTTTACGACGAAGGAAAGAAGATTATCGTAAATAACGGAGAGATAGGACCTGTCGCAAAGAGACTTTACGACGCAATTACCGGTATGCAGTGGGGAAAGATCCCGTGTGATATGGGATGGATCGAAAAGATTGATTGATGACCGCAAGCGTCGCTTTTACAGTTAACTGAAAATAAAAAATCCTGTCGGAAGGCAGGATTTTTTATTTATGCATACCATACATACATTTGAGGTGAAACGTATTTTGAAAAGCAATGCTTAAGTATCTTCATTCCGAAAGAGATATAATATATCTGTCGGAGTCAAAAAGCTTATCGAATATATCGGCGATATTATTGATGCTTTCCGTAGTTTTTTCTTCTTCAAAACATGGGGTTATCAAAAGAGGAGAGCCGTTTGACGATGATATAACGTTTAGATATATTTTTTCAGCTTTTTTTTCGAGTTGGGCTGTTTTATCAGAAAGTACGGAGTCATTTGCGTTTTGTAAATAATCAGCGTCATCGATGTATTTTATGTATGTTCTTGCAAGATCGGGAATGCTTGTCCGATCGCATGAGTCGATCAGAACTCCAAATGTTTCAAGCATACGTAAAGCAGCGTGAAGCGACACTAATATCGGAGAGAAGAAATTGTATCTCGCACCGCCGCGGGAGAATCGGCGTCCGTTTTTCGGGCAGTCTCCGATGAACACAGATACCACCTCGCAGGGAAAAGCTTCTGCTGCCCATTTCCATTTACCGGGATCGTCCGATTGGTTACGGTGTTTTTTCTCTTTTGATATTATATCGGATATGTATTCTTCAAACTCGAAGATAAACAGCGTGTAAAGTTCATCGCTTGAGGAGACGGCGGAGTGTTCATTGCGTATTTTTTCAAGAATTTTTTTCAGCAAAGCGAAACCGTCAGCGTTTTCATGCGTGAAATTCGAGTTTCCCGCTATCTGAATCTCACCGTATTTTCCTATTGTAAAGCTTGACGTGTCATCGTCGGAGACTCCGTATGCGGAAAGTATTTTCTTGATCTTTTCTTCATCGCAGAAATAAAGCTTGCATTTTGAATGCTCTGTAAGATTACGTATTTTCTTAATCAGAGCTCTGTCAGTGCTTCGGTCGGCGGTAACGTAAACCGAGAAATTTTCGAACTTTCCGTCGCAGATCGCATACAGGATAAAAAGCGCGGTTTTAACTTCATCATCGCTTCCGCAGAGAGAAAGCGTCATACGGTATTTCTCACCGTTATCGGTGATTTTTGAGAAGAATGATTGAAGAAGTCTTTTTTGTTCTTTTGCATCATATATTCCGTCGGTCAGAATGTCTTTCAGATATGGAGCAAGGATCAGGTCAAGCCTTCCGAGGTCGGGCGAATTGCCGCACAGCGAGATAAAACAAAGAACAGACCATATTGATTGGAGCGCCTCATGAAGAGTTTTCGGAGGCAGGAACGGCACTCGGAGAAGTGCATCATGACAGTCTTGGGAAGTTATGTAGTTATCATCGAGAAATCTTGTGTGCCAAAGTCTGAAATGGCACACAGCGCGTTGAAGATTATAATTATACGGTCGGTCGTGATATTCACGCAATTCTTTTTCAATACCGCTGATACCTTTGTTTAGTATTTTTCGAAGATCAGGAGTGAAATTTGACATTCCCCGGAAAACGAACTTTCCTTTTCTTTTTACAGGTACGAATCCTTTCAGGGAGTCTGCGAGAGTATTGCTGGCGGCGAACATGTTTTTTGGAACTTCTTCGGCTTTATTTGGGAAAGTTTCGCTTTCGTCAGACGCTTTTTCATTTAAATCCGAATTATCTTTATATATTTTTTCATATTCTTTTTCATATATCGTCATGTCCACAACTTCCGGCTCAGGCGTAGGAACAAGAGGTGCGAGTCTTGCAATTCTGTCTATGAAGCTTGAATACTTTTCATAAACGGTCATGCTGTCGTAGTAGAAAACGTCATCTGCCCGTAAAAATGTTTTAGGTGTCGTTTCTTCGATCTGATATTTAACTTTTGCGCAGTTCATAACAATAACCTCTCTTTCATTTTTTCTTTGCGCACGGCGCGGTATTTTTTTATATGCTAAACGATACTTGCTTTCTAAAAAACGCGGACTTAACTATATGCTGTGTTTCGAATACATTATACTACAAAATTTGGAAAAAATCAATAGAAAATTTACTTTTTTTGGAAAAAATAAAAAGCGGGTGAATATTTTAAAAAGTGTAGAAAAAAAAAGAAAACAGTGCTATAATGTACGCAGCTTAAATGATGTTGGAATTCTGAAAATAAAGATAAAAGATCAAGAGGAGGAACTGATATGCTTTCAAATACAATAAAAATCGAGGAAAGAGGAAATACTCAATTTGTTGCACACCGCGGAATGAGCGGACTTGAGCGCGAAAACACGGCGTCGGCATTTGTCGGAGCAGGGAATCGTACATATTACGGTATTGAAACGGACATAAGAATGTCAAGCGACGGTAAATATATCTGCTGTCATGACGGTAGTACAAGGAGAGTTGCGGATGTCGATGTAAGTATAGCCGATACGACGTTTGAAAAGCTTCGCGAGATAAGACTTTCCGATAAGGATAATATATCTGACAGAGGCGACCTTATTCTTCCGACTCCGTATGAATATATGAAGATATGTAAAAAATACGGAAAGATTGCTTTTCCCGAGTTAAAGCTTGATTATACGATCGAACAGATAAAGGACATTATGAAGATATTTGAAGATGGCGAATATCTTGACAATACTTGTTTCATTGCATTTGAAATTAATAACCTTGATC
>CAKSJC010000148.1 GCA_934462885.1 uncultured Eubacteriales bacterium
CTTCCAATATGGGAGAATCGTTTAAGAATTACGCGCCGTTTATATGCGCTATTCTCGCTCTTTCGGCTTTCTCGTCGCTTTCGTCTCTTATCGGAATGTATCCCCCTACCGCTGACCTTAATACCGTAGCGGGATGGGCGATACTCGTGTTTATGCTCATCACTTACCATAAGATAAAATCGGCAGGCTTTCTCGGATATCTCAAGGGATACACAAAGCCTTTTGCGCTTTTCACTCCGTTTAACGTGCTGAGTGAGCTTGGAACCCCCGTTTCTATGACTTTCCGTCACTTCGGAAACATCGTATCCGGAACCGTCATTTCAACTCTCGTATACGCGGCGCTCGCATCGCTGTCTGCGGTTTTGTTCAGGTGGCTTCCGGGGATATTAGCAAAAATTCCGTATCTTCAGATAGGTCTGCCGGCTGTTTTGTCGGTATACTTTGATTTGTTCAGCTCGTGTATGCAGGCGTTCATCTTCGCTATGCTGACTATGTTATATATAGCCGGCGCGGCGGGAAAAGAATAAATATTTCAAAAAAAACGTAAAAGACAGCCTTTGACTTGATCCGAACTGCCGCGGCTTACAGAACATGTGCCTGGGAGGAATCGCAGATATTATTTCAATTTGAAATTTGCTGAATCGCGTCGGTGAGACGCTTTCAAAATAAAAATTAAGGAGAACAAAATGGAACTCGCAAAAGCAATAATCATGGCAGGATGCGCAGTAGGCGCAGGTCTTTCTCTTATCGCAGGTATCGGTCCCGGCATCGGTGAAGGTTACGCGGTCGGTAAAGCGTGCGAAGCTATCGGACGTCAGCCGGAATGCAAAGGATCTGTCACATCCACAATGATCATGGGCTGCGCCATCGCGGAGACCACCGGTATTTACGGCTTCGTTATGGGACTTCTCCTCATGCTTCTCGCTCCTAACCTCTTTATCGGTAAACTTTGATTTTCAAAAAACCGCAATGTTTGGCAAAATCGGAGATTGAATTATGAACGAATACCTGGAGCTTATATCATTAAACGTTTGGCATATAGTTGCAACTATCGCCAATCTTTTGATACTGACTCTGATTGTAAAAAAATTTCTCTTCAAGCCTGTACAGAAAATAATGGCTGAGCGAAAAGCTCAGGTCGACAATCTGTACCGCGAAGCGGAAGAATCAATAGACTCCGCCGAGAAAAGCAAAGCCGAATACGAAAAGAAACTTGAGGCGGCTGACGAAACGGTCGAAGGCATAATAAGAGACGCTTCAAAGAGAGCTGAAGCCGCGCGCGAAGAGATAATAGCAGACGCCAACCGAAAGGCAAGGGAAACTGCCGAAAAAGCGGAGCGGGAGATCGCTCAGGAAAAGAAGAAAGCTATAAACGAACTGAAAAACGAAATCTCCGGTATTTCCATTGAGATCGCGGAAAACGTAGTCGGACGCGAGATCGACGAGAACGATCACAGAGAGCTTATAGATTCGTTTATTGAAAAGCTTTAGTAAACGGCGTGAATTGGTGAATGGTGTAAAAATGAACGAAATAGTAAAAGAATATGCCATGGGACTGTACGCTTTGGCGGCGGAAGAGGGAATATGTGAAGAGATACTTGCCGAAACGGAGTTTCTCTCTCCTCTCATTGAGGGTAAATACACGCGGCTTCTCATGAATCCTAATATTCCGCTCTCCGAGAGACTCGGGCTTGTCGATGAGCTTCTTTCGGGAAAAGTGCATAAGTATACCGAGAATTTTGTAAAGCTCATGACGAGCCGCGGATATTCGGCGTACATTCTTGAAGCTTTCGCGGAATACCGGCGTATCTGGCGCGAGGAAAACGGTATCATAACCGCGATGGCGGAGAGCGCTTTTCCGCTTTCGGAAGAGCAGAAAAAGCAGCTTGAGCAAAAGCTTTCGGAGCGCACGGGCCGCCGCGTTGAGGTGAAGTTTTCAATCGATCCGTCTCTTATCGGCGGAGTAAAACTTTCATATAACAACAAGCTTATCGATGATACGGTGCGCGAACGACTCGACTCAGTTGCGAAAAGACTTTCGGAAACGACAATTTAAGATTTGAATTATTAAAAATCACCGTGCCTGTTCAAGCAAGGAGATAATAATGGAATTTCAGATAAAAATAAAGCCCGAAGAAATAAGCAGCGTAATAAAACAGCAGATAAAAAACTATGAATCAAAGACGAATGAAGCCGAAACAGGAACGGTCATAACGGTTGGCGACGGAATCGTCCGCGCATTCGGACTTGATAACTGCATGGCAAACGAGCTTGTGGAATTTGAGGGCGGAGAACTCGGGATGGCAATGAATCTCGAGGAAAATACAGTATCTATCGTACTGTTCGGAGATTCAAAAAAAATAAAAGAGGGCTCTCTGATAAAGAGAACGGGCAAAGTCGTGTCCGTTCCGACAGGAGAAGCCATGCTCGGACGTATAGTAAACGCTCTCGGTTCGCCGATCGACGGAAAGGGACCGATCGATATCGCACAATACCGCCCCGTTGAAAGCGAAGCCCCCGGAATAATAAAGAGGAAAAGCGTAAGCGTTCCTCTTCAGACGGGAATAAAGGCTATCGATTCTATGATACCGATAGGCAGAGGACAGCGGGAGCTTATTGTCGGAGACCGCCAGACAGGAAAAACCACTATTGCGGTGGATACTATAATAAATCAGCAAGACGAGGATGTTATATGTATTTACGTTGCGATAGGTCAGAAAAACTCAACGGTCGCTTCTGTTGCGGAAACGCTCAGACGCGCGGGAGCAGACAGATACTCGATAATCGTTTCGGCATCCGCTTCGGAGGGCGCTCCCATGCAGTATTTAGCCCCATATGCAGGATGCGCCATGGCGGAATACTTCATGGAAAAGGGACGAGATGTTCTTATTGTTTACGACGACCTCTCAAAGCATGCCGTGGCGTACCGCGCTCTCTCACTTCTTATCAGAAGACCGCCGGGACGCGAGGCGTATCCGGGAGATGTGTTCTACCTTCATTCACGACTTCTTGAAAGAGCTGCGAGAGTCGCGCCCGAATACGGCGGAGGCTCTATTACCGCTATTCCGATAATCGAAACTCAGGCGGGAGACGTGTCGGCTTATATTCCGACAAACGTAATTTCCATAACCGACGGTCAGATATTCCTTGAGACAGAGCTTTTCCACGAAGGCGTTATCCCGGCGGTAAATCCCGGTATCTCTGTATCCAGAGTCGGAGGCGCCGCGCAGATCAAAGCAATGAAAAAAGTAGCGGGACAGCTTAAGATAATCTATTCGCAGTACAGGGAGCTTAAAACGTTCGCTCAGTTCGGATCGGATCTTGACGCCGATACGAGAGCAAGGCTTGCTCAGGGAGAGCGCATAGTCGAAATACTTAAACAAGATAAAAACTCCCCCGTTCCGGTTGAATATCAGGTGGCGATTATTTACGCGACGGTAAACGGATACCTTGACGGGGTGCGGATAGAGGACGTTAAAAAATACGAATCGGAGCTTTTTGACTTCATTGACGCGAAATATAACAAACTTATGAGAGATATAAAGACAACGGGCGCGCTTTCGGAGGAAAACGAAGAACTGTTAAAAAACGCGGTGCATGAGTTCACGGCGGAGTTTTCACGTGAAAATTACGAAACGCGCCGGTAAGACAAAAAGCGGAGATAAAAATGGGAGCTAATATAAAAGCGATACGCGCCCGGATAAAAAGCGTCGAATCGACCAGACACATCACAAAAGCTATGGAGCTTGTTGCATCTTCAAAGCTGAAAAAAGCAGAGGATAGGACGGATGAGTCTCGGTTTTATAAAAAGGTGATGCTTGAGGCGTTTGAAGAACTGTCGGCGTCGGGAGGCGTTTACTCAAAATCAAGAGACCGAAAGCTTCCCGCGCTCTACATCATTGCGGCGGGGGATCGCGGACTTGCCGGCGGATATAATAACAATATTTTTCGCTCAGCCGAGATTGTGATGAAAGATAACGACATGGTTCTTCCGATTGGAAAACGCTCGGTAGAGTATTATAAGAATCATGGAAGAAAATGCGTGAGCGAAGAGTTTGTGTCTCTTGAAAACTTTAACGGCAGCGACTGCAAAAAAGCGGCGGAGTCTGTCAGAAGCTTGTATGACAGCGGGGAAATATGCTCTGTGAGTCTTATATATACGAAATTCAATTCGATGATGTCGCAGACGCCGGATATAGTGTACCTTCTGCCGCTTGGAAAAAAGAATTCGAAAAAGCGCGCGGGCGAGGAAAAGCATGACGCTTTGCATACGGATGAAACGGAGAGGGCGGAAAATGCCAAAAGAAGCGCGGCAACGCTGTATGAGCCGAACGCTGAGGAAGTTCTTTCGGCGGTGATTCCCGAATATATAGCGGGCGTTCTTTACTCGTCGGTGTGCGAGGCATATATGTCGGAGCTTGCCGCAAGGCGTATGGCAATGGATACGGCGACAAAAAACGCGGAGGAAATGACGGAAACGTTAAATCTTCACTATAACAGAGCAAGACAGGGCGCGATCACGCAGGAGATCACGGAAATCGTGGCGGGCGCGGGTCTTTAGTTTATTTGAGATCGGCGCGGCAAAGCGTATAGCGCCGGTACAGCGTGAGAGATGAAATACAACTTGAAATAAAGTCAGCATCCGATCACGAAACGGAGATATCAGTCTGCCGTTTAACAATAGTCCGGCATATGCCGGTATCGGTGAATGAAAGTGTCAGTTAAAAATAACAATATCGGTCATGTTTTGCAGGTCATGGGGCCTGTTATCGACGTGAAATTCGACGACGGAGATATTCCTC
>CAKSJC010000149.1 GCA_934462885.1 uncultured Eubacteriales bacterium
GGTTCCAACTGGTCAAAAGTCACGACTATCACATGCGCAGGGAGCGCCGTAGGAGCTTACGTTGAAAAGACCTCTGAAGAAGGCATTTGCGAGGGCAAGTTTGATCTCTCGCAGGACGGATTTCTCACACTTTCATACCTTTCGAAAGATAACCTCCCCGCTGTGGGAGACCGCGTTCTCACTACCGGATACGGAAGCGTCTATCCGCGCGGCCTTGTAGTAGGCTATGTGGACTCTGTTTCAATGAATCCGTATTCCCGTGCCCCGGAAGTCTACGTAAAGTGCGCCGCCGATTTCTCTTCGCTTACCCGTGTTATGGTCATTACCGAATTTACCGAAACATCGCAAAATGCCTCTCAGTTCGGGAAGTAAAGCGATTAAAAGAACATGGACGCGGGAGACGCGGGGGAAACGGTTCTTTCTTGAAAGAAAGAACCAAAGAACTTTCAGACTGAGGGAGTATGGGTGTATTGCAGACGGGTATGGTTCGGTTTAAGTTACCGCTGATACTCAGCTTGCCGACATAAAGCCGTCCGTAAACTGAGTATCCGCATAAACTAAAGCTTAACTAAAATTGTCTGCACGACATCAAAAACTTTCTTCTGAAAGTTTTTGGGGGTGCGGGGTTTTTTTTCAAAAATCCCCCGCGTCGTTCTTCCCCGTTCCCGAAAAAGGAGTTGCTATGAATCAGGATAGAATAGAGGAATTATTATTAAAGCTGCGCGACGAATTCCGCGGGTGGCGGCTTCGTTTTTCGATAGACGGAGAAGCTATACTGAAGGGATTTGTCTGTGCGTTTCTGATAATATTTTTTTCGCTGATACAGACCACTTTATTTACAAAGTTTAAGCCGTTCGGGGCAATACCGGACCTGATACTTCCGCTTGTTGTGGCGATAGCCATGACTGAACGTGAAAAGTGGGGCGCTGTCTGCGGAATCTGCGGAGCTTTTATCATAGAGTCGATCGGCGCGCAGACGATGACGCTTCTTCCTATATTATATATGCTTTCCGGGTATATCTGCGGAACGCTTATCGTTTTTTATTTCAGAGATTCAATTGCTGTCCGTGCGCTGTTTACTGTATCCACATGCGTTTTCCGCGCGGCGTTTTCACTCATTGTGATACTGACCACTGTCGGAAACGTCACTCTTCCGGAGGCTTTTTCGGCGGCGGTAGTTCCGGAATTTTTTGCAAACATGATATTCTCCGTTCTGCCGCACGCCGCGGCTAAGCTGTGCTTGAAGCCGTTTCACCGAAGCCGCGCCGAACGAGTAAAGTAAAGCTATGATACAATATATTGACTATGGAAAACAATAAAAATAACCCGAATAAAACGATTACCGCTTCTCTCGCGCCGATGGCAGGATTTACCGATTGCGCGTTCCGCGCTCTTGCGGCTAGGCACGGCGCGGCGTATGTCGTGAGCGAGATGATATCCTCCGTCGCCATGGTTATGGGGGATAAAAAGACCGCCTCTCTCGCAAGAATCGCGCCGGGCGAGGCTCGCGTGATCTTGCAGATATTCGGACATGATCCCGAAACGATAAAAAAAGCCTCCCGCGCTCTTTTGTCAGGTTCGTTTGAAGGCTGCGATTACGCAGCGCCTCCTGCGGGGATAGATATAAACATGGGCTGTCCGGTTAAAAAGATCGTATCTTCGGGAGACGGAAGCGCACTCATGCGCGACGCGGAACTTTCTGCGCGTATCGTATCCGCGGCGGCGGATGTATGTGAGACTTACGGAGTTCCGCTGTCGGTAAAAATACGCGCGGGCTGGGATAAGGACAGCATAAACGCTCCGGAGTTTGCCGTGAAAATGGCAGAAAACGGCGCGCGTGCGATAACCGTTCATTGCCGTACTCGCGAGCAGATGTACGCTCCGTCGGCTGATCCGTCGATAGCGGCTGACGTTCGCACCGCTCTTGACGCGGCAGGATTCGGCGAGAAGGTTCTGCTCATCGGAAACGGCGATATCGACTCGCCGGAAGCCGCGGAAAAATACATCGCAGCGGGATGCGGCGAGGTTGCAATCGGGCGCGCCGCGCTCGGAAATCCATGGCTCTTCGACAAGCTTCGCGGATCCGAGATCACCCCCTCACGCGGGGAAATCATTGCGGAAGCTATATCCCTTGTGCGCGAGATAGTCGCCGAAAAAGGCGAGGAAGCCGGCATCCGCGAGTCTCGCGGACGCGCCGCCCACTTTATCCGAGGTATGCCCGGATCTGCCGCCATGCGGGATAAACTCAATCATGCCCGTACTCTCCGCGAGTTTGAGGAGATACTGTCCGGAGAAAAAACGCGCGAAAACGCTTCGTTTACGTAATTATTAAACGCAATGCAAAAAACTTATGCGGCGCGGCGCTTCTCAAAATACACCGAACGATTTCTCAAATGTTTCGTCCGTAATTTCCGCGAGAAAGTATTCTTCGGTAAATTTCCGTATCGTACTTGACATTTTGAGCAGAAAGGTTTATACTCACTTGATATGTGAAGAGAAAACGATGTTTTTTCGACGTATGCGAAAACTGTTTTTCGGCTTACGTGCTTTATATCATTGCGTTTTATATCGTTAATGCGGAGAAAATTTGCTTTTTATCTTTTCTTGCATTTAAGCGCCTATAAGGGAAAAGAGGTACATAAAATGGAGAAAATTGTTCTTTTTGACGGAACGGATCTAAGCGGTTTTGTCAGAAGATACGGAGGAGAACCGACGTGGAAGCTTGAAGACGGTTATATGACCGTCGTCGAGGGAAATATCGTTTCAAAGGAAACTTTCGGCGACGCGCATATTCATCTGGAATGGCGCGAACCTATGATAGACCCCGAAAAATACGGTCAGGCAAGAGGCAACAGCGGCGTGTTCATCCACGGATGCTACGAGCTTCAGGTTCTCGACTCGTTCGACGTCGAAGAAGGACGGCCGCATGACAGAGACTGCGGCTCAATCTATGAAATGTATAAGCCCCTTCAGAACGCTTGCCGTCCGATGATGGAATGGCAGAGCTACGACATATATTTCCGCGCTCCGCGATTCGATGAGGACGGAAATATGACGGACTGCGCTTCCGCCACGATATTCCAGAACGGGCTTCTTATACAAAATAATATTCCGCTTCACAGAACGACTCCCGGCGGATTAAACAGCAGCAATCCCATCGCCGCCGAAGGTCCTCTCGAATTACAGGATCACGGCGATCCCGTGTCGTTCAGAAATATTTATATTGAGAAATATTGAGACGGATATGAAGAAAATCACAAAAATGAATGAAGCCGCATGGCTTCTCGGAACCGTTCTGTGCACGCTCGGCGTGTGCCTTTGTACAAAAGCAAACTTCGGACTTTCTATGATAGCAGCCCCCGCATATACCGTCCATATTTTTATGTCGCAGTTCTTTTCTTGGTATACCCAGGGAACAAGCGAATACATTTGGCAGGGAATAGTCCTTATTATAATGTGCTTGATAATCGGAAGATTTAAGCCTCGCTACCTCCTCTCGTTCGCGACGGCGGTATTTTCCGGACTTACCCTCGACGGCTGGCTTTTTATCTTCGGGGGGAACGGCGCATATGAGTCTCTCGCGGCTCGCGTGATCGCATTTATACTCGGCGTTATTATAACCGCCGCGGCAATAGCGTTTCTTTTCAGAACTACTATGCCGATACAGGTATACGAGCTTGCGGTTTGCGAGATATCAGCGCGTTACTCTCTCGATAAGGGTAAAGTAAAGTGGGTAAACGATTTTATTTTGCTTGCCGTTGCGATCGTCTTAACTGTTGTTCTTCAAACAAATTGGCGCGGCATAGGTATCGGAACTGTTGTTATAACTTTCGTGAATGCTCCTCTTATCGCGCTGTTTGGAAAAATTTACGACAAAATATTTGAGTTCGATTCCATGTTTGCGCGAAAAAAATAAGTTCCGACGCAAAAATGTCATTTTATCTAATACTTGATAATAAAAATTTTTATAAATTTTATCAAAAATTTTTTATACGAAAGGAATATAAAAATGGAAAGAGTAGTTTTATTTGACGGAACCTCGACCGACGGATGGACATATCCTGACGGAAGCGGTCCGATCGACTGGATAGTTGAGGGGAACATAATGACCGTAGGACATGAGGATATCGTTTCGAAGGAAACGTTCAGAGACGCTCATGTTCACGTAGAATGGCGCGAGCCGGATATGCCGTGGGCGTCCGGACAGCTTAAAGGAAACAGCGGAGTTTACCTCCACGGCTGTTACGAAGTGCAAATACTCGACTCTTACGGCAAGCCGGAAGACAAGCTGGAAAGAAATGACTGCGGAGCGCTTTATACAATCTGTCCTCCGCTCCAAAACGCCTGCCGTCCCGCACTTGAGTGGCAGACATATGATATTTATTTCCGTGCTCCTCGCTTCGATGAGGAAGGAAACGTAACGGAAAACGCGAGAATCACGGTTCTCCAAAATGACAGACTTATACAAAATAACGTGGAGCTTTTCAAAACAACAGCGGGCGGAATCACCAGAGAAAAGCTGAAAGAAGGACCGCTTCTTTTACAGGATCACGGTCATCCCGTATCGTTCAGAAACGTTTGGTTTGAAAGATTCTGATAAAGAATCTATGGTTTGAGGAGGATAAAAAGAGGGAATTGTTCAAGATTTTTTTCGGAAAGAACACATCCCCTCTTTCCTCAAATTCCCTGAAAAGAGAGAAAAAGTTAAAAAAAGCCCTTGACAAGGGGATAAGAGGTGTGATATAATAAAGGACGTCAACGGAAGCATAGCTCAGTTGGGAGAG
>CAKSJC010000150.1 GCA_934462885.1 uncultured Eubacteriales bacterium
GCTTAATTCCGGTATCCTTTTCAAATTCGGCAGATCTTCTTTTTATATCTTCCCTTGCGATTTGAGATATCTTTTTTCCATCTATGATATGAGCCATTTTTTATTTTTCCTCTCTGTTATTGTCTGAGTCGGTTTCGTTTTTTTCGTAATCTAAAGTTCCGTTTTCCTGTTTTTCTTCTGTTGTAATATTTTTATCGTGATTCGTTTCGGCGTTTACAGAGACACCACTCAATGCTTTTTTCCCATCCACATCGAAAGCTTCTGTATATTTTTCGCTTTCCTTATGCTTCTTAAGGGCTTTTTTTGAGAGAATTACCAAAAGAACAACTCCCGTGATGCACGAAACGAGTCCTACAAGTTGTGAAATGCGGATTGGACCTAAGTAAAGACTGTCTGCTCGCAGTCCTTCAATCAACATTCTTCCAAACCCGTACCAAATAAGATACGAACAGAACACTTGACCGTTGAATTTTTTCTTCTTATAGAAGATAAAAACAAATATTAATCCGATAAGATTCCATACAGATTCATAAAGGAATGTCGGATGAACATATTTTTCTATATCCCATATTCCTGTCTCGACTCCGTTTCCCGAGAATGAATATAAAATTCCCATTCTGAAAACCGAGTCCGTTTCACCGCCGTATGCTTCTACATTTATAAAGTTGCCCCAGCGTCCGATTATCTGTCCTATCAGAACACACGGCACAAGAATATCGAATATTTTCAGCATATCTATCTTTTTCACTTTAGCAAAAACACATGCGGATATAAGTCCTGCAATAATACCGCCGTATATCGCCAAACCGCCTTCCCATATAGCGATAACGTTTACAAAGGTTTTCCACAGGTTATGCCAAAAGCTCCCGTCAGATACGAGATAATTTATCTGATCAAGCGAAAACAGCACATAGTACAGCCTTGCCCCTATAACGCCGAAAACTATAACGCAAAGTGCAAGATCAATAATATCATCCGATGAAATCTTTTCGAACTTTGCAAGGTGAAGCGCATAGATCACTGCAATTATCATTCCCAAAGTAATAAGAATACCGTACCACGCAATATCATGTCCGAATATTGTAAAAGCAACTTTATCTATATGAAACGGTTTTATCCCGAGATCGGGGAAAGACAGATAATACATTCTCTTCACTCCCATTTGATTTTTTATTTAGTATATCACACTAACTATATGATTTCAACATTTTACCGAAAATAGAATACTCGAAAAATAAAAAATCCCTTGCATCAACGACACAAGGGATCACTGCTCCATCGGAGAGTCGAACTCCGGACACCTTGATTAAAAGTCAAGTGCTCTACCTTCTGAGCTAATGGGGCATACTGTTTCTCGACAGCTTTGATAGTATACCATAAGAGACTTATTTTGTCAATACTTTTTTCAAAAAAAATTTATTTTGTGAAAAAAATAATTTGTAGGTGCTTGAGTAAAAAAGAACTCAACAATTCATTTTTAGCACCTTTTTAATTTGCCGGACACCTGTCATTTTTGCATATACTGCGGAATTTTACTGTTTTTTATCTTTTGACATTTCCTCTTTATATCATACGTTATAATATAATGAAAAAGAAAGAAATAATTTACTACGCAAAGTTTCCGATAGATATGTTCATAAACAGATACAGTGGATTTTTTTCAATCCACTGTATCCAATCGTTTTCTTATTTCCAAATATTCATGGCAAACTCAGCAACTTTCGTATTTTCCACTGCTGTATCCTTAAAGATTTCTGTGCCGTAGCCCAGTGCATAGATCGGTACATTTACTCCTGTGTGACCATAAGTAGAAAAAGCCCAAATGCTGCCGTCTTTTTTAATGCGTACACCGCCCGTTTCATGATCCGCTGTTACGATAAGAACTGTATCCGGATGTATAAGAACAAATTCAGCCGCATATGCGATCGTTTCGTTTATACAGAACATGGAGTTTATCATTCCATCTGCATTATTATCGTGTGAATTAATATCAACATGGGCTTCTTCAGCCATGATAAAGAATGATTTTCCTCCTTTTGAGATATTGCGAAGAGCTGCTCCAAGTTCGGAAACAAGCTCGTTTTCGGCAATCGATCCTTTGATATAGTCGATCTCTATCTTAGCTTGAGCCGCGGCAATCTCGTCGGTTTTGTGACGGTCGTCAACATGAACGGTAAATGCGCCCGGAGTTGCTCCGGTTATTGCATCTGTTGTAATAACAGCCGTAGCTGCTCCGTGTTCGGCAGCCAGTTCACGAACGTTCTGCCGAGGGTTCTTGCCAGGATCCATTCCGACATATCCGTTTATCGTCTTGTAGCCGGAAGAAAGAGCTGTGCCTCCCGCAGCTGAGTCTGTGACATCGCTCGAAAATGAGTACGTAATCGATTCGCCTACATTTTCAAAAAGCCTGCCTGTGAATTCGTCAAGACCGCACTTAAGAGCTGTGTCGACATGATTTTTTCCCATTCCGTCGCCTATAATGAGTATCGCGCTGTTCGGCGCTTTAAACTCAAATTTAGCGGGAGAAATTTCTCCGCTTATCGTAAAATCGAAATCTTTTATCTCTTCCGACGGACGGAAGTTATCAACAAAAGCAGATACAGCCGCGCCTATCATGTATGACTCGCCTTCCATTACGATGCGTCCATCTTCAGACGACAGTATGTATTCATCATCGGCGAGAACTACTTCTCCGGCACGAACGCTTTCTTCTCGTGAAGTTCCGCCGATGAGCAGTTCATAAGCTGCTTCATCATCGGTATCGTATTCTACGGTAAGCGTGTAGCCCGCTTCTGTCTCAAGATAATCATTTAGTACCGCAGCCGCATATTTTTCGTATCGATCCGCCTCTTTGGGCAAAACTATCACATATTCACGGAGATCGGTTCCGTTTACTTTGATGCTGTTAATCGACAGAGACTCATCTTCGGCTGTCTGATCATTTTTTTTCGACTCAGCTTCCTGTTGAGTCGCATGACTTCTTTCTGCCGACCAGTTTGGTCCGAGATCCGAAAATCTCAGCCCCGCATTCGGCATCACCAGACATAACGCTGCAAGTCCTGCAACTATTCTGTTCCCCATTTTCTGTTTATTCCTTTCAAGGGCTGAAAAAATAGATACCATTCGATTTTTTTAAGAATAAAAAAATCCTCAATATCTGCGTCTAAAATTTTAATAAAATGCTCTATGTCGATAATAACATGCTTTTCTGACCGAAAGGTCATTTTTTTCTTTCTTTACACATCACAATTCGCTTCATATCTTTGAAAGAGCGCTTTCAAGATCAGCTATTATATCGGCAGGGTCTTCTATACCTACTGAAAAGCGTATAAGCTCAGGCGTCACACCGGATTTGACGAGCTGCTCGTCCGAAAGCTGTCTGTGAGTCGTTGATGCCGGGTGAAGCACACTTGTCCTTGCGTCCGCTACATGCGTTACTATCGCCGCAAGCTGCAAGCTATCCATGAATTTTACAGCAGCCTCTCTGCCTCCCGCCACGCCAAACGACACTACTCCGCTCGATCCGTTCGGAAGATATTTTTCAGCAAGCGCGTGGTATTTATTTGAAGTCAAGCCGGGATAATTTACCCATGAGACTTTCCGATGCCCTTCGAGGAACTCTGCTACTTTCATCGCATTTTCACAATGACGCTTTACTCTCAGCTCAAGGGTTTCAACTCCAATTCCGAGAAGAAATGAATTGAATGCCGACGGAATAGCTCCGATATCACGCATGAGCTGCGCGGTTGCTTTCGTCAAATAAGCTGCTTTGCCGAATTTCTCGGTATATGTTATACCGTGGTACGACTCGTCAGGTGTGCAAAGCCCCGCAAATTTTTCGGGATGTGCGCTCCAATCAAAGTTTCCGCTGTCAATTATAGCCCCTCCGACGCTTGTCGCATGTCCATCCAAATATTTTGTTGTGGAATGAATAACGATATCGGCTCCGAACTCAATCGGACGGCAGTTTATCGGCGTAGGAAAAGTATTATCTATAATAAGCGGAACTCCGATCTCATGCGCGCCTTTTGCGAATGTTTCTATATCAAGAACGGTAAGGGATGGGTTTGAAAGAGTTTCGGCAAACACGCATTTCGTATTGGGTTTTGCCGCCGCTATGATATCATCGACTCCCGAATCCGGAGAGATAAACGTTACATCTATTCCGAGCTTTTTCAGCGTTACGTCAAGTAGGTTAAACGTTCCTCCGTATATAGCGTGCGATGATATAATATGGTCTCCCGCACCGGCTATATTTAAAACGGAAAACATAGACGCCGCTTGTCCGGATGAAGTGAGAAGCGCCCCCACTCCTCCCTCAAGCTCCGCTATTCTCGCTGCGATCGTATCATTTGTCGGGTTAGCGAGTCGCGTATAAAAGTACCCGCTTTCCTCAAGGTCGAAGAGCCTGCCCATTTGTTCCGCAGACTCATATTTATATGTTGTACTCTGATAAATCGGAACTACTCTCGGTTCTCCGTTTTTCGGTGAATACCCGCCCTGAACGCATTTTGTTCCTATCTTATAACCCATTTGTTTTTCCTTTCTTCAGCTTATCGACGCTTTCTATAAACCAAACGACGCACAAAAAATTCCGAAACTGAAATTTTACATACGTCTCCGTAAATCTTTATCTATATCCCACGTAATATCATTCAGTGTCTGCGGATCCAATAGATATAGCTATGGTTGGTTACAGAGGGCGTGCTAATGCTAATATGAACTGAGGTCCTTTATTCGGGCTTATAGCTTCCCTTTAGTGAAGCTACTC
>CAKSJC010000151.1 GCA_934462885.1 uncultured Eubacteriales bacterium
GCGTCAAGTGCCGCGTATCGGACATTGTAATCATTGTCGGTGATCTGTGCCGAGCAGCCGATAACCGCACGGAACAGATCATCGTATCGCATATTCGATGAGATGAGCCTGCACTGTATGCAGATCTCAAAGGTCAGAGAGTAGAGGATACTCTGTGACACTGTAAGATCGCCGAACAGTGTCATAAACCAGTCGTACCTGTTCCAGTAAGCGAATACATATACTATCGCCAGCGCCGACGGTATAAACGGCATGATCATGAGTCTGCGTGTCCGCGGGATCCTGCATTTCCGAAGCATCAGGAAGAGTGCCAGAAGCGCGCAGGTGATCTGCCAAGACATAACGAGGTAATAGACTGTCGCATAGCTGTATTCCTTGTCGCTCCACTCAAAGAATCTCTGATCTGTGGGAAAGACGAAGACCTTCTGATGCAGGTCGTTCGTTATAACTAACAGGTAAAGAAGCAGTGTCACTCCCCAAAGGATCAATGTTCTCTTCGGAATCCGCCATTCGAGCGGCTTTCCGAGCGTCATCGCAATAATCACTCCGCACATCGGGATGAACAGCATGGGAAGGTAATAGAGATACCACACATACCGGACGGCGAACCGTATCGTCAGTATGTGGAATTTTAGCGTCCTGAGAATAAGCCAGAAGAGTATCAGCCCGTCGACAAAGATAAGATACCGACGCACCGTCTTATGTACTATCTGGCGCTTCAGGGTTATTCCCCACGCGAAGAAGAGGGCCATATACAAAATCGAGCGTATGAGTCCGAGCGGACGGACGAACATCGGCGGCAGGATACCGTTCTTTGTGAGCTGACGGCAGATGAACGCTGATAGTATTGTCAGGAATGCAGCTGCGAGCGTTCGGCTGTATTTCCGGGTAATGCCATTTGCGGCATCCATCCGGGATCATCTCCTTTCTTTCGTGAATGATTACACGAGTAATAGGTCGTACCAAAGAGGGGTTGCTTAACGCCTTAACTGTCAAGTCTGCTGTTACAGCAGGGTCGTTTCCTCCGGAAAAGTATACAACGATATTTTCTTCGTTGTATTTCTTTGCCGCATCTTGGATAAAGTCATTTGCTTCATCTTTTAGATAATTCAGCCTATCTCTATTGGCTTCAATAAAGGATTAAATGTAAGCATCAAAAGTGGCATAATTATCGGCTCCACTCATTATATTTTATACCACATAGCCTTGCATTTTTCAATAAAATGCTCTGAAAATTAAAGATAAAATTGCAACTCCTTGAAGCATCGGCTCGCTTCTGCTTGTTTTGAGCCTTGCTATACCGTTATTTAAGCCGGTTGGCTTGTATCATTATCAGAAATTGGTTCTTTAATAAAGTTCGCAATATCACCTGCATCGCAGTCCGGCGCCTCCGCAATCTTCATTCAATCACCTCTTAAAACACGAATTTGGGGGTGCGGGAGACGCGGTTCTTTCTTGGAAGAAAGAACCAAAGAACTTTCAGACTGAGGGAGTATGGGTGTATTGCAGGCGGGTATGGTTCAGTTTAGATTACAGGTGATACTCAGCTTGCTGACATAGAGCCGTCCGTAAACTGAGTATCTGCATAAACCAAAGCTAAACTAAACCTTTCCGCACGACATCAAAAACTTTCCTATGAAAGTTTTTGGGGGTGCGGGGGTTTTTTTCAAAAACCCCCCGCGTCGTTCCCCATTCCCCCGCGTCCTCCGTCCCCCGTTCGGAAGTTTTTGAGAAAAATATTGGAAAAAGAAGAGATGACGAACGTTTGTTCGGGATGTATAATTGTGGTGCGTCAAGGAAAGGAGGAAACGGATATGGAAAAAGAAAGAACCGAAGCAAAAGAAAAGTTTCGTGTATGAATCCGGCGGCTCATCCGTTGGAAATGACTTTGGAGTATGCGAGGCTGTTATTCGCGAGACGGTTTGTTCCGGCAAGCTTATTGAAGAGGTTTTGGAAGAATACTCGCTCACGCGGGAAGATATTTCTTCGATAGGCGACGGCGATGTTCTTGCCTCCGCCGCGAGACGTGCGGCTGAAGCGGAGATACCCTACGTTTGGAGCGCGTTGCTCTCATCTGCAAAAAAGGGGAACGTTCCCGCTATTAAGCTGTACTTTGAGCTTTGGAACAAAAACAGAACCGCCTCCCCGGACACACGGGCGTCTGACGAGATTGACAGTCTGCGTGAGGACGTATTCGGAGGTGATGAGGATGAGTAAATACATTTTCGGCGAAAAACACAAGGCTTACATGAGAAAAGCCTTGATTTCGACCGTGAACGTCGCTGAGGGAGCCGTAAGAGCCGGAAAAACCGTAGACAACGTTTTCGTTTTTGCGGCGCTTCTTGAAAAATCGAAAGATCGGTTTCATCTTGCCACCGGCTCCACTCTCGCAAACGCAAAGCTTAACATTGGGGACTGCAACGGGCTTGGTTTAGAGCATATTTTTACGGGCAGGTGCCGCTTCTGTAAGTATTGCGGGAACGAGGCTCTCTCGGTCAGGACGGGAACCGGAGAAAAAATCGTTATTTTCGCCGGCGGAAAAAACGCCGACTCCTACAAAAAAATACGCGGAAATTCATACGGAATGTGGATTGCTACCGAAATAAATCTTCACACCGATTCCCTGATCAAAGAAGCGTTCAACCGTCAGCTTGCCGCGCGTGACCGCCGCGTTTTCTGGGATTTGAATCCCGGCTCGCCCGCTTCTCCCATATATAAGGACTACATCGACAGATACGCGGCTATGGCCGAATGCGGAGAGGGCGGAGAAAATTTCTTCAACTACGCTCATTTTACAATATTCGACAATCCCGTTATGACTCCCGCTCGGATTGCGGAAATTGAAGCGCAGTATGATAAATCTTCGGTATGGTACAGGCGCGACATTCTCGGCGAACGCTGCGCCGCCGAGGGACTCATTTACAGAAAATTCGCCGATTCTCCCGGCGACTTCATCTTAAAGTCCATTGACGCCCGTGAAATTAAATTTATCAATATCGGCGTCGATTTCGGCGGAAACCGTTCGAAAACTACGTTCGTCGCCACCGCGTTTACAATTTCGGGAGGGGTCGTCGCGGTCGCGGAGCACGCGGTCGCGGGCGGCAAGGGCGAAATAGATCCCGCGCGAATAAACCGCGAGATACTCGATTTTATAAAGCTCTTGCGCGAAAGATACGCCGGCGTCGTTATACGCTACGTTTTCGCTGACTGCGAGGAACAGTATCTGATAAACGGAATGAGAAGATTCCTTTCCGAGAACTGCGCCGGAGTCACGGTAGGAGAGTCGGCAAAAAAGAGGATAAACGACAGAATTGCTTTTGTTAATTCTCTTATGGCGGCGGGGAAATTCCATATCCTCTGTGAATGTACGCGGCTTAGGGCGGGGCTTTCCGAAGCGGTTTGGGATCCCGACTCCGCGTGCGACAAGAGGCTTGACGACTTTACCTCCGATATAGATATTCTTGACGCGATGGAGTATTCCGTGGAGAGATACATGGCAAGGCTTACTTAACAAAAAACGGGAGTATAAAGTATACAAAATGGTAAACGAAGAGATTATATCTTGTCTCGGTGAAAGATACGGGACGATCCCCGCGGATTTTTACTCAAAGATCGAAGAGTGGAAGTCTTGGTGGAGGGGGAAAAATAAAGCTTTTCACGAGTTTTTCGAAGCTTCTCCGAACGGAGGGTCGGTGAAAAGAGAGCTTTACCGGATGAATATGGCAAAGAAAATCTGCGAGGACTGGGCGTCGCTCCTCCTTAACGACAAAACTTCGATTAAAATTTCGGATCCTGCCGCGGAAGATTTCGTGCGCGGAGTATTTCGCGATAACGATTTTATCCCGAACGCAAACCGTCTCGTCGAAAAAGCGTTCGCTACGGGTACGGGAGCCGTTATACTTCGCATTTCGTCTCTCTGCGATAAAAACGGCAGGCTCGCGGCAAGCGAAAACAGTCTGTTTTCATTCGAATTCGTGGACGCTTCCCACATAATTCCGCTCAGCGTGATAAACGGAGAGATCACGGAGGCGGCGTTCGTTTCCGAGTGCCGCGTGCGCGGAGAAGAGTACATCTATCTCGAAACCCACACGCTTGAGAAGGACGGATACCGCATAAAAAACGACGTGTTTGTCCGCGAAAACGGAGAGCTTATCCGAAAAAACAATATAGGCTGCGCCGGAGAAATCAGAACAGGCTGTCCGTATCCGTTTTTCTCGATTATATCGCCGAACATCCAGAACAACATCGACGAAGGGTGCGGACTCGGCGTTTCGGTATTCGCCGACGCGACAGACTGCCTGCGCGGAGTCGATCTCGCGTTCAACAACTTCTGCCGCGACATCAGACTCGGAGGAAAAAAGGTTTTCATCGACCGCTCCCTTGTCGGACGCGACGAATACGGAAATATCTTTACTCCGGACGACGTGGCTCAGCAGCTCTTCGTGACTCTCGGAGACGGAGATTTCTCCGATCATCCGATGATAACGGAACATAATCCGGAGCTTAGAAGCTCCGAAAACGCGGAGGCTGTCCAGTGTCAGCTGAATTACCTCTCGTTCAGGTGCGGATTGGGAACTCATCACTATGAGTTCGCGTCAATCGACGGACGCGCAAAGATGACTGCGGCTCAGTACATGGGCGAAAGGCAGGACATGAGACAGAACGCGGTCAAGCATCAAAAAAATATCGCAAAATTCATACGCGGCGCGGTGCGCTCCCTAATAT
>CAKSJC010000152.1 GCA_934462885.1 uncultured Eubacteriales bacterium
TTACAATTATGACTATGAAGGCGATAGGTTATATCGCTGCAGTCTACCTTATACTTCTCGGAGCTGATAGCATAGTCGGCGCTTTTGCAGGAGGAAGATACAATCGACAGTTTTAAAAACGAAATTTTTTTCACAAAACAATGACTCTAAATTCGGACTGATTAATAAAGCAAAACGCACTATTCTCTCGATCGAGAGCATAGTGCGTTCTGCTTATCTTCATCGGCATAACGTTCGTCTGATTATAACTATGGTTGCTTTTTTTACAACTTCAGAATGTAAGGGATTTGAGCGTGCAGCCGCACAAAAACTTTTCTGTAAAGTGCATATCATGCGGACATCCGTGACTTTTATTGATTTTTCAATTCTGCCGTAAAAGTTATCACGCCTTCCGCGATTTTCGCGGATATTGTTCCCTTATGCCCTTCCGCGATACTTCGAGCCATGGAAAGTCCTATCCCAAAGCCCCCTGTGCTGCTCCTTGACTCATCTGCACGCCAGAATCTATCGAACAGCTTTTCTTCATCTTCGGATGAAAGATCGTCACATTTATTTGAAGTGCGTATGACTATGCCTTTTTTATTTTTCTCAAGAGAAAAAGAGATTTGAGAATCCTTTTCGGCATATTTTACGGCATTGTCAAGAAGTACTGAAACAAGTCTTCGAACAGCGTATTCGTCTCCGCAATAGATTATATCATGCTCTATCGAGAGCGTCAGTTCATGTCCTGCCGACTTCGCGTAATCGATAAACGACTCTGCCGTCTCTCGCACGGCGTCGCTTACCGCAAAACGCTCAAACTTCAGCGGGGAGTTTTCTTCATCCATGCGTGAAAGCGATACGAGAGAATTCACAAGTTCTTTCAGCTTTTCGGTCTGCGCTTTTGCTTTATCTATCCATTTCTGCTTACCGGTTTCCATTTCGAGAACTTTAAGACTTGTTGCAATAACGGTTATCGGCGTTTTCAGTTCGTGACCGGCATCTGTTATGAACTGCTTCTGCTTCTCAGAGGCTTTAACTACCGGATCTATCGCGATACGCGACAGGAGAACCACGATCAAATAAACGAGAACTATGCAGAAAACAGCAGCCGCGAGTGACAAAACAGCGGTCATTATAACGCCGCGAATTTCCTGATAACAATCTAGAAATATCGCCATGTTGCGATCGTCGCCGTCGTCTACAACGTAAAACTTATATCCTGAGGTATATCCGAATCCTTCTCCGTTCTGCATCGCGATCTCAAGATACTTATCCGTATCTTCCTCGGTCACCGCCGCTATTTTATCAAGCTGTGCTCCCACAAGTTCTCCCTCGTCGTTATAGCGGAGAACAAAAAATCTTGTCGAATAAGGCGTCTCGGCGGTAAACTGCCCCGTGAAAGAGCCGTCCTGCTTTACACCGGGATTTGCTCTGGGCGGTGTGTGTGGGATGATACCCTGATTATCATGTATTACGGTCAGCATTTGGCAAAGCTCTCTGTCAACTGAAATATAGTTTGCTATATTCACGATAAGGCATAACAGAACCATGACCGAGGCAACTGCAGCCATTGCAATACAGATAAACCGTTTTCTTAAACGCTTTATCATTCGGAAGCCTCTAATACGTAGCCAAGCCCTCGGTTAGCGCAAATCGCGACGTTTGATCCGACAAACTTCAATTTCTTGCGGAGATTCGATATATGCACCCACACAACGTTTATCTCGGAATCGCTGTCCCATCCCCACACACGCTCCATGATACGGTCAGCGGAAAAAATCATCTTAGGATGACGCATAAACATTTCCATGACCTGAAGTTCTCGACCGCTCAATCGAACGGAACGTTCCCCGCACGATAGCATTCCCGTGTCTGAGTTTAAGCTCACGTCTCCGAACGAAAGAACGGTCGGCTTATATTCTCCGCCGCGCCTGAGCATGGCGCGCACGCGACACATAAGCTCGTCGGGATCAAACGGTTTCGGAAGATAATCGTCAGCTCCGGAGTTAAATCCCGTGATGCGGTCATCTTTTTCTCCCTTTGCGGTGAGCATCATTATCGGAGTTCGGTTTCCGTCCTCTCTGAGCTTCTTCAATACTTCGATACCGTTCATTTTGGGCATCATCACGTCTAAAATGATTGCGTCGTATTCTCCGTCCGAAGCATAGCAATACGCATCCGCGCCGTCGTTTACCACGTCTGCCGAAAAATGATTCTTTTCAAAAAATACGCCAAGCGCTTCTGCAAGATCAAGCTCATCTTCCGCTATAAGAAGCCGCATTTTTTCTCACCGCCGTTCTCCGTTTATTTTTAAGAATTATTATAAAGAAATTTTTTATATAAGTCAAGCGTCCTCTTTATAAAGCTTCGCGGTCTGCTTCTCTGCCGAACACTATGTTCAAATTTCCGTTTCGACAGCGTATATCGTCGAGAAGTTCTTTTGTCGATATTCCGTCTTTTATCGTAACACGATAGGAAAGCTCATAGAGGGTACCCATATTTGATGTTTTTACTTTGTCAAGGGAATAAGTTTTAGCATATTTTTCAAAAAGGTCATCGAAAAGTCCGTCGTAATTTAGATTTTCCAGAATTGTTATCTTAAGTATGCGCTCTGTTGCGTTTTTTCCACCGAAATTGAAGCGTGAGAGAAGCAAGAGCGCTCCGCCGATTATGATAAACGATATCACGGCAAGTCCGATGTATCCCATGCCGCACGATAAACCTATCGCCATTCCAAGAAAAATAACTCCGATTTCTCTCGCGCTTCCGGCAACTGAACGAAAGCGTACAAGCCCGAATGCTCCGGCAACAGCGACTCCCGCGCCTATATTTCCGTTTACAAGCATTATAACAAGAGATACGACAGCCGGAAGTATCGATGCAGTAAGGAGAAAACTCTGCGTCGCATGCGATTTGTATTTTCCCACAAGTGCGGTTCCTATTCCGAGAATCAGAGAGACAGCTATACAAGTAAAAAAAGATAATACGGTTATTTCCGTTCCGATAACAGATTTAAGCACAAAGATGCGCCTCCTTTTTTCTGAATTTTTCTTTTGAGATGTGCTCGCGCCAGCAAAACCCGTATTTTGAAAATGAAGTCGGAAACGCTTCTATATCCGAAAGTATATCGGCAAGCCACAGCGGGCATACGCCAGGTAGTTTTATCTCGGTAAGGATCATATCGTCATCGATGAGTAGCTCACCGTGATTTCCGAAACGAAGCTCAAGTTCTGTATCACGCCAGCGGATATTTGTGTCAAATGTAATACGGATATCCGGATCGAAAATTCCGGCGAATGCTAATCTTTCATAGCCTATAAAAACTTTAGGCTTTGTTTTGTGGAAATTCTGAAACCACATAATCTCCCGACCGATCTGCCCAAACGAGTCAGCCGCCATATGACCGTTCAAAAATTTCTCAGCCGAAACAATATCTGACGTTATCCTTCTTTTATAAACGACTCCGTCGTACTTTTTCTTTATTTCCGTAAACACATGCCCATTTTCATCAGGCACTCCGTAGCTTCTCATGCGCAGCTTTTCTTTATATACGGGTTTTTCAAGAGATGCGCGCACAAACCGCCAGTCTTCGGTATCATAATAAATATTGCATATCGGATACTTTCCGTAGTTATCCTCTTGCATATATGGAGCCATACGTTTTATAAGTGCTTCCTGCTGTTTACGTGTGATGATATATTTCTTTTCGTATCTTTCAAAGCTGTATTTTATCATTTTGTTCCCTCCTTTTCGATTGTATGATATACTGTCAACTTAAAAATAACTTAAAGAAAATCGAGGCGGAAAAAATTTTTCAAAAGCAAAAAATCTTTAAGTATTTTTTAGGAGCAAGATATAAAATAAACTCAGACAAAGTAAAACGCCCCATTCACGAGGTTGACGCATTAGCGCAACCTTCAAGGCGCAGCTTTAATATAGAAATAAAAACGAAAGGATACCGGTTATGAAAAAAAATATCAAATCAAAACGTATGTCAGCATGCATAACGGCGGTTTTGTGTGTACTTTCTATGTACTCATGTTCGGCTCTATCCGAAGATAAGGCTGATGACGGTGAAAAGTCGTTTGTTTCACCGGAGGGAGCAGGAAAAGAAACAAGCGAAACAACGTTTGTTTCATCTGAAGATTCAATAACAGTTACAGGCGAAACGTCGTTTGTTTTTTCTGAAGATTCAATAAAAGTCACGCAAGGAGACTATGACGGTTATGATATCGACGGATCTTCTCTGACAATAAACGGTTCCGGAACGTATATCGTTTCCGGAAAATGTGATGACGGTTCAATAAAAATAAAAAAAGGAACGTCGGACGTGACTCTCATATTTAACGGCTTAAGCTTAAACAGCTCCGATACGGCGCCTCTGACAATAGGAAAATCAAGCGATGTTTCGATTGTTGTTTCATCCGGCAGTGTCAACGCCCTTTCCGACACGGAAAAAAACAACGACGAAAACTATCCCGAAAACGCAAATGCGGAAAACGCTGTTATAAAATGCAAAGACGGCTCAAAGGTAACATTTAGCGGAGATGGAACTCTGGATATTACGGCGAACGCAAAAAACGGAATTAAATCGGGTGCGACTACCGTCAACGAGGGAGAAGCAAGCCTTACGATAAAAGAAGTCACGCTTAATATAACAACGACCGTCAATGACGCAATAAACGCGGAACAGCTTCTTTCGCTCGAAAGCGGAAATATTACAAT
>CAKSJC010000153.1 GCA_934462885.1 uncultured Eubacteriales bacterium
TATTTTGGCTTTTATTTTTATGTTTCCGCTGATACCCGAGACTGTAACGCTCTCGATAACGCCGTCCGACACGTACACGTCGGTCAGAAGCGAGTGGAACAATACCTTGATGTTCGGATATTCCCGTACAAGGCGATCGAGTGAAAGCTTCATAAATTCTTCCATGAAACTGCGTGAATCGGGAGAGCGGCTTCCGCCCGTCTCGTATACCCGGCGAAGCAGATCGGTAAAAATTCCTGCGTTCACAAGTTTATCCGACGGACCGTTTTCTTTCCACTTCATGAAAGGATTGACGAGCCCTGCCGTTGCCATTCCTCCGAGAAAACCGTACTTTTCAATGAGGATAACCCTTGATCCTTCACGCGCCGCGGAAACCGCCGCGGCAACCCCGGCAAGTCCTCCTCCGCACACGCATACGTCAAAAACGCCGTTAATTTCTTTAGGTGTAAATCTATGTACCGTATTCATTTGGAATACCTCCTTTTTCCTTGATTATAGCAACAAAACAAATATATTTATATCACAATTAAACCTATTTTAGGTATAAATCAAATATTTTCGGTTGACTGAACAGAGAAGACGGGGTATAATAAAAAAAGCCTTTGATTTAATGTTGTTTTTTGAAAAAAACATATAAATCCCATATGCTTTAGCTTTTATCGAAAAAAAGATTAATTCAGAGGATTCCTAATATAGAAAGCATCGCGGAAAGTTTTCAAACGCGAGACTAAAAACGGAGGCAAGAATGAAAATTTCGGATATTTCTCCGACGGTATTTTACGTGCAGGAAACGCGGCACTTCGGAAAGCCGAGCGTCAGCGCCGAAAAGAAAACGCTGTCATATAAATTTATGCTTGTTACAGGCGGAGAGTGTACTGTCAGGTACGGCGGAAATTCAGTGAAACTTTTTGAAAACGATATTATATTTATGCCTCCCGAAACAGTCTATTCGACGGAGGTTTCGGACGGTTTTGGAAATATAAATGTATATTTCGGTATGAAAGAGACGTCGGATCCGCTCTCCCTTTCCGGAAGAGCGCTTATATCGTTTGATTTGTCGGATAAGGGACTTTCGCTTATCCCTATTCAAAACGCCGAGGAGTTTTCGAATGTCTTTTATATAAGAAAGCTTCCGGCAGCGGCAAAAAAATTTTACTCTATTGCCTCCGAATATAAAAAAGAAAGCAAATTTGCCATCCTCGCCGTGAGAGGCGAATTATGCCGCCTAATTGCCGACAGCGCCGCGGCTGTCTGCGGAAGCGTTGGAAAAGAACAAAAAGCAGCAGAGTCGCTTGAGGGATATTTTGCCAAAGCTTTATCATCGACGGTATGGGAAGGGGAGATGAAAAGCTGTGCGGGTGGTTGGAACGCGGCGGAAGATACGTTGCGTTCGAACTCATGCACGCCGACGCTGTGCACGGAAACGCCGTGGGGCGCTTCATGCGCCGATATTGCCGCCGCACTCGGTTATCATCCGAACTATCTGAATGCGGTTGCAAAATCCCGATTCGGGATGACCTTTCACGAATACGTAGAAAAGAAAAAAATTGCGGAGGGAGCGCGGCTTCTTCTTTCGTTTCCGATGAACGTAACCGAAATCGCGTATGCGCTTGGATATTGCGGCACGAGCCATTTCTGCCGTTCCTTTAAAAAGATCGTTGGCGAGACTCCGCTTTCGTACAGAAAAAATGCGACTCCGTAAGAATATTTGTCAAAAATATCGCCGACATAATATAACTTGCAAATATTTTTATATTTTTGCAAGTTTTTTTATATAAAAGTATTGACAAATATATAGGAGAGTGATATAATGTTATACGTAAAAGGGAACAGCGGAAAAAAGAACAGAGAAAGCGGCTTCAGATGTATCGCATGTAAATGCGGAACGAGCCGTTATGACGTCATTTTTGAAGCTTCTCTTAATAAAATAATGAAAAACAAAAGAAAAGGAGACGGAAATCAAAAAAATGGGAAAAGTAATGTACAGTCTCATGCTTGACGATGAAGTTGTCTCCATAATCGACAAACTTGCCTTAAAAAAGGGCACCACAAGATCAAATCTTGTAAATCAGATACTCGCGGAGCATGCTTCTTACCTGACGCCGGAAAAAAAGATTGACAGTATATTCCGACAAATGGAGGAAATACTTCGTATGGACGAGGGAATCGTACCGACGTCGACTCCGAGTCAGTCCATGATGTCTATCCGTTCGTCTCTTGAGTATAAATACCGCCCGACGGTTAAGTACGATCTCCGTCTTTACCGTGTGCAGGACGACGGTTGTATCGGCGAATTGTCGGTAAGCGTTCGCACACGCTCTGCGGAACTTTTACAAAAAACGGAAGAGTTTTTTCTCCTTTGGGCAAAGTTCGAAAATGCGTATCTGGCTCCTATATATAACAGGGAAAAAATCGGACATGAAATATCTCCGTCAAGAATGATACGCAAGATACCGATAATTCCCGGAAAAGAATATACGCCGAAGTCTCTCGGAGAGGCGATATCGTCGTATATCCGCATATTCGATTCCGCGATTAAAGCGTATGCGGCCGAGCGCCTGTCACGTGAGGAAATCGAAAGACTGTTCCGCGACCGCTCTCTCGTAATTTAAAAAACGCAAGTTCAACCATTAACATATAAATATAAAAGGGGGTTTTTCTATGAACGCAGAAAAATTTACCAGAAAATCTCTTGAAGCAATACAGGAAGCGCAGTCTGCCGCCATTGAGAGAAACAATATGCAGATATGCCCCGAACACCTAACCTTCGCTCTTCTTGAAGAGGGCGGGTTAATCTCATCCCTTGTAAAGAAAATGGGCGCCGATCCCGCAGCTCTTCGCGCGTCCGTCGAGGCGCTTCTCGCTCAGATACCGGGAGTTACCGGAAGCGGGCGAGAACCCGATAAGATATACATTTCTCCGGAAACCGACCGCATCTTAAACGACGCCGAGAAAAATGCGGCGCACATGAAAGACGATTATATCTCAGTCGAACACATCATGGCGTCGATAATCGATCATCCGACCGACAAGCTTTCACGTGTGTTCAAGCAATATAATATCACAAAAGACGGATTCATGAAAGCTCTTGCTACCGTAAAAAGCAGCAGAGTTACCTCCGATAATCCCGAGGAAACATACGAAGCTCTGAAAAAATACGGAACAGACCTTGTTGAACGCGCAAAAGAAAAGAAAGCCGATCCCGTTATCGGACGTGATACGGAAATCCGTTCGGTTATCCGTATTCTGTCCCGTAAGACAAAGAACAATCCTGTTCTGATCGGCGAACCCGGCGTAGGTAAGACCGCTATCGCCGAGGGACTTGCTCAGCGTATAATGCGCGGAGACGTTCCCGACGGATTAAAGAACAAAACCGTGTTCTCGCTTGATATGGGCGCGCTTATAGCGGGCGCGAAGTTCAGAGGAGAATTTGAGGAGCGTCTGAAAGCCGTTCTTAACGAAGTGAAAAAGAGCGACGGCAGGATCATCCTCTTTATCGATGAGCTTCACACGATTGTGGGAGCGGGCAAGACCGACGGCGCTATGGATGCCGGCAACCTCTTAAAGCCTATGCTTGCGCGCGGCGAACTTCATTGCATAGGCGCGACGACTCTTGACGAATACAGAAAATACATTGAAACAGACGCTGCTCTTGAGAGACGTTTCCAGCCGGTTCTCGTTGAAGAGCCTACGGTTGAAGATACTATCTCCATACTCCGCGGACTTAAGGAAAGATACGAAATATTCCACGGCGTAACGATACAGGACAGAGCGCTCATTGCAGCCGCAACTCTTTCACACAGATACATTACGGACCGTTTCCTTCCCGATAAGGCAATTGACCTTGTTGATGAAGCGTGCGCTTCACTTAGAACCGAAATGGACTCAATGCCTGCCGAAATGGACGACACACGCCGTCATATTATGCAGCTTGAGATAGAAGAAGTCGCGCTGAAAAAAGAGACGGACAATCTCTCAAAGGAAAGATTGCATGATTTACAGTCCGAGCTTGCCGAAGAAAGAGACAAGTTCAAGGAAATGAAGTCGAGATGGGAGATTGAAAAGAACGCCGTCGAAGAAGTAAAGAAGGTAAAAGCCGAGATCGAAAAGGCTAACGCCGAAATGGAAGAGGCTCAGCGCAATTACGAATATGAAAAAGCGTCGAAGCTTCGTTATTCGGTACTTCCCGAACTTAAGAAAAAGCTTGATGAGCTGACATCCGTTTCAGAAAAAGCAGAAAAAGACCCCATGGTGCGCGATACCGTTACCGAAGAGGAGATCGCGGAGATTGTGGCGCGCTGGACGGGTATTCCCGTAGCAAAGCTAATGGAGGGCGAACGTGAAAAGATATTAAATCTTGACAAGATACTCCACAAGAGAGTCATCGGTCAGGACGAGGCTGTAAGAGTGGTTACAGACGCTATCATTCGTTCACGTGCGGGAATTTCCGATCCGAACAGACCGATTGGTTCGTTCATCTTCCTCGGACCTACCGGCGTCGGCAAAACGGAGCTTGCAAAAGCTCTCGCGGAAGCTCTGTTCGACGACGAGCACAACCTCATCCGTATCGACATGAGCGAATATATGGAGAAATTCAGCGTATCCCGTCTTATAGGAGCGCCTCCGGGATATGTCGGATATGACGAAGGCGGTCAGCTCACGGA
>CAKSJC010000154.1 GCA_934462885.1 uncultured Eubacteriales bacterium
GAATTGTACTCTCCTGCGGGAAGAGTCACGTTTTCATATTCTCTCCGCGGGTATTTTTCACGTCCCAGTTCAACTCTCACCGGCTTATCGTATTCGTTTTCTGCAAGACATAAAAGTGCGGCTTCTTCTATTTTTTCTTTCATCGCGTAAATTATCTCATACGCTTCCGCAAAACTCCTCGCGCCATCTATTTTCTCTCCGATACAGGAAAGAACCGTGTCCCGTACTTTTAATTTAACTTCCTGATCATATTCGGAATCTGAATCTGCAATAACATGAAGCCTTAGTGTATCATTATATATTTCGCTCTCCCCTCGTATAGGGAAAATTGATAAAAGAACTGCCGCACATAAAATAGACGCTGAAAAAGATATGAGATATTTCAATGTTTGATCTCCTAAAAAATATTGATATGTTATCATCCGCAAAAAGCTGCTATTTTATGCATGAAAACAAAACATCTCAAATATTTCCGATGTACAAAATATTTTCGCATAAATCTTTTTTAGCAAAAAACGGAGCGGTGCAAAAGATCACCTCTCCGTTTTTCTTTTTTATTTGATCAATAATTCAGTCTATAACAATAATAAAGTCAGATTCTTCGCCCTTGTGAAGCGGAATTGATACGGTCTTTGTCTTTCCGTCCGCTGTCGTTACGGTTACGTCGTAGTCTCCGTAGAATACGCGCAGCGATACCTTACCGTTCTCGTCTGTCTTGAGGGATTCTCTTGTCCACCATTTGTTGTAAAAAAGATCCTGCCATACGTTAAGTGCAAGCCGCGGAGACCAATCGGAATTATAAAAAATATACTGCACCGAATCTGCCTCTCCGTTAATTCCGTTCCAAAACTCCCATAAAAGAAATCCGTCGATCGACTCATGGCTGAAGGCTGCAATAATAAAGTCTCTCGTATAATTTGCCTGTAAAGCTTCATCGATTATATTAAGCGTATATTCGGTAATCTTTTGACGTTTTCCGTATCTTTCATAAAACTGATCGTAGAAATCGTATGCCTGTTCAACGCTTCTCACGCCTATACCCGTTCCGTCAGAATCGCCTATGTGCGACTGGAATCCGATTCCGTCAAAATCTACGCCCATTTCCGTCATTTCGTCAAGAAGTTCAAAAAGTTCGTGCGTGCGGTCAAAATCGTTATAGTAAAGGACTCCGTCCTCGCCGAGCGCTTCGCGAGCCATATCGAACCACTCTTTTATAAGTCCCCTGCCGTATTTTTTTTGAAGATATTTCTGTTCAACCGCTTCGTTCAGCACATCCCACTCTTTCGTGTATTCGGCAAGGTCGCCGCATATCGCGGCGATATGTTCGCGCACTCTCTTCTGGTACGCATCGCGGTCGTCGAACAATGACGGAAGATCGTCGGGAAAAACGTCCCAATAAGCCGGATTGTACTCCATATCCCATTCGAGAACATGTCCTCTGAACGTATCGACTCCGACCGCTCGAAGCGCGTCAAAAATTGCGTGAGTTTTTTCCGGATAACGTTCGTAAGCGCCCCATTTTGTGAAATTATCCTGAACCGCGGAGTTAAAATTCACGGCGAATGCCTCTGTATATTTGTCGTGTGAACTGTAATCTTCTTCAATCACCGCCGTCGTTGTCGCTGACCCTATACTGAATTCATGCTCATACATATTAACGTCAACGTTCGCCTCTTTCACGGGTTTGCCGTTCTTATCGACTACCGTTACGTTCATGTCTCCTTTGCGGATCTCTTCAATTCTTTCCCACGCTTCTTTTCGCCATGTCGCTTCTTTCTTGAGAGAAGACATGGATGACACGCCGTTCGGCAATTCTTCAACGCTTACATTTTTTCCATAACTTAAAATTTCAAATCCTGCCGCTATAAATTTCTGTCCGTATCTTCCTGTAATTCCAAACGTAACATCAACGGATTTCGTTCCGCTTTTATACGTAAACGGAACGTAATATTCGGTCGCCTCTCTTCCCCATTTTCGGGTGTCGGCCATTTCGCCTCTTGCGCTTCCGATTTTTTTGCCGTTCTCATCTTTAAAAGCCAATTGCGCCTGAAACGCAGGTTTGTCAAGATAAATATCTCGATTGTATCCGTTTACGTATATGTGCGCAAGCATTGCGTCGCCATCGTTCGCTTCTTCAATCGGAACCGAAAAATTAAATCTGATATTGTACGGCTGATCGTTTTCCTTGGCAAACTCGAATCTTACGATATCTGTATATTTATCCGACTGTACAGACTCGACTTCAATATGCATCGTATCGTCATCCGCAGCGCTTTTTGCCGCGTTAATAAAGCCGCTTTCGTCAGAAACCTTTTCCGCCGCTGGAAGATTTGCAAAAACATCTTCGTTCTGCTTCTCGGAATATTCGTAAAACAATAAATCTTCGTAGTCTTTTCCCGTTTCAAACTCCGTAGGTACGGGTCTGCGTATGTCGTCTGATACCGAGTCGACTACCGTTCCCTCGGCTTTTGCGTTTGTCTCAGTCTTTTTCAGGGACGCGTTCGGAACCGCGCTTCCAGCCAGTGCGAGTGCCGCAAGCGCCGCCGCTATCGGTCGTGTCATAGTGTTCATGTTGTTCCTCCAAAAACGGTTTGAAAAGCGTACACTTCAAAATTGTCTGAAAATTGTCAAAAACTATTCAAGACGAAATATCTCGGTTTTACTTGCAGTCAAAAAATCACAGCCTGTGAAATAAAACATTATTCCACAGGCTGTGATTTTTGTTTGCTTTGTATACACAACCGTTCAAAATGTGCCTCTCACGATGTGTAAATTATAACATACCGTATTGTTGTAAGTCAACTCCAAAAAAATATAAAATTTGCAATATGAGTTTATCCGCACAATAAAGAAAACAGCATTTAACCGCCAAGGTAAGCCTTTCTCACCTTATCGCTCTTCTTTAATTCTTCACCGATTCCGGAAAGCATTATCTCGCCCGTTTCAAGAACGTAAGCACGGTCAGCTATCGAAAGCGCCATTTGAGCGTTTTGCTCGACGAGAAGAATTGTTGTTCCGCCTTTGTGAAGCATTTTTATTATATCAAAAATCTGCTCAACAAGAATCGGCGCAAGTCCCATTGACGGTTCGTCAAGCATAAGAAGCTTTGGATGACTCATGAGAGCGCGTCCCATGGCAAGCATCTGCTGTTCGCCGCCAGAAAGAGTTCCCGCAATTTGGCGGCGGCGTTCTTTAAGTCTCGGGAACTGCTCGAACACCTTTTCAAGGTCGGCATCAACGCCGGATGCGGGTTTTGTATATGCGCCAAGCTCGAGGTTTTCAAGAACCGTCATATGCTGAAATATCCTTCTTCCCTCCGGAACATGAGCAAGTCCGAGAGAAACGAGTTTATGAGGCGGCATATTTGAGATCTTATGTCCGTCGAATGTTATAGATCCGGTGCGGCTTCTGAGAAGTCCGGATACGGTTTTAAGGATCGTACTTTTACCAGCGCCGTTTGCACCGATAAGCGTTACTATTTCGCCTTCGTTTACATCAAATGAAACATCGTGGATTGCGTGAATCGCGCCGTAATATACGTTGATATCTTCAACTTTAAGCATTGTGTTCATGTTCTTCCTCCCGTCAGTCGTGATGCTTACCAAGGTATGCTTCGATAACCGTTGGATTGCTCTGTATTTCCGCGGGAGTTCCCTTTGCGATAATCTTTCCGTAGTTTAATACCACAATACCTTCGCAAATACCCATTACGAGACTCATGTCATGCTCGATAAGAAAAACGGCTATACCGAAAGTATCTCTTATCTTTCTGATATTTTCCATAAGTTCGGCGGTTTCCGAGGGATTCATTCCGGCTGCCGGCTCGTCCAGGAGAAGAAGGCAGGGATTCGTTGCAAGTGCACGGACTATCTCAAGTCTTCTCTGCGCTCCGTATGGAAGAGATCCGGCAGGATAATTCGCGTACACCTGCATATCGAATATAGAGAGAAGCTCAAGCGCACGGTTATGCGCTTTTTTCTCTTCACTCCAGTAAGAAGGAAGACGGAATATATCCGACCACATATTTGTCTTAATGGAGTTATGAAGTCCTATCTTGACGTTATCTTCGACGGTCTGCTGCGAGAATAGCCTTATATTCTGGAATGTCCTCGCTATTCCCGCTTTATTGATGCTCGTAGTATTCATGCCCGAAGTATCTTTGCCGTTTAACAGTATAGTGCCCATAGTCGGCTGATACACCTTTGTTAGAAGGTTAAATACCGTAGTCTTTCCGGCTCCGTTCGGTCCTATAAGACCCGCGATCTCCGTTTTTCCTATAATTATATCAAGATCGTCGACGGCTTTAAGCCCGCCGAACTCAACTCCGAGGTGATGCGTTTCAAGGACAGGACGTTTTTCAAGGTCTCTCTCCGGTATCATTGCCTTGCTCGGAATCGGCACAAGTTTAGACATTATTCCCATCCTCCTTTTTTAATTTCGTTTTCTGAAGAATTGCCAAAAACTTTTCGTTTAATATTTCTTTGAACTGTTTTGCCTTTTCACTGTTTGTAAGAAGCATTACGACGATAAGAATTACGGCGTATATAAACATTCTGTAATCGTCCGCTCCGCGAAGAAGCTCCGGAAGCATATAAAGTACAATTGTCGCGATAACAGAGCCTCTGATATTTCC
>CAKSJC010000155.1 GCA_934462885.1 uncultured Eubacteriales bacterium
GGTAGGAAGAGCGTTGTAACTCGAAGAAGAAAACACATTTTTTAATTATTTTTCAACTAAGTTAAAACGGAGAATAAAATGGAAAAGGCTGTAATAGGTATTATCGGATGCGGTCATATAGCAAGAGATGTGCATCTCGAAAACGCATTCACCAACCCTCGGATTAGAGTCAAATACTGCTGCGATCTTATGGACGAGAATCTCGAATATGTTAAGGAACATTATAAATACGAGATCCTTACAAAAAACTATAAAGATATTCTTGAAGATCCGGAAGTACAAGGAGTTCTCATTCTTACAACACATAACATAAGAGAAAGTCTCATCAAAGAAGCTGCAGAAGCAGGAAAGCATATTTTTGTTGAAAAGCCGATGAGTACGACAGTAAAAGAATCTTATGACATTATGAAAATTGTAAGACGGAACAACATAAAATTCGTCGTAGGGTTTAACAGAAGATGCGCTCCTATTGTTCAGGACGCGAAAGCTATTCTTGAAGATCAGAAAAAGAACCCGAAGGATCTACCGTGGAGATTTAAGAGGTACGGCAATATAGTACAGCTCAGAGAAGAAGAAGCTACAATGATTCTTATGAGGATTAATGACGACAGCGCTTCTTTCAAAGCGTATGCATTCGATGAATACGTAGGTCAGGGTACAATCATCGGTGAGCTTTGCCACTTTTTCGATCTTGCATGCTTCTTTATGGATAAAGAACCCATAAAAATATACACCGAAGGTTGGTCGAGAACAAATATGTCCGTAACAGTTCACTTTGAAGACCTTTCAATCTGCACAATTTTCGACGCTTCAAACGGATGTTTTGATCATCCGAAGGAACTTATCGAAATTTATAACCACGGTATGTCAATGCAGCTTGATCATTATCTTCAGCTCAGAGTCGGCGGAAGAGACGATATATATAAAAAGAATTATCCTTTTAAGTATGATCCGATGCCGGAAATCGGCGAGGGAGAAGAGGGAACTAATCTCTACGCAAGTAAGGCAAGAGAGAGAAACAGAAGAACAGTTGACTGCAAGAAACTTGATATGCCTACCGTTGATAAGGGACACTATAATATGCTCGACAAGTTTGTTGACTGTATCCTTCTTGACGCTCCGTCGCCTTGCGATGCGCTGGCAGGTTCAAGAGCAACCCTTATGACTCTTAAAGCAAGAGAGTCTGCAAGACTCGGACTTCCCGTAAAGATCAGCCGCGACGAATATGATTTCATCTTCGCAGATCAGTTTTGATATAGAACAGTGAACTTCTATGAATAATCTGCCGGTCTACGTTGGTTATTGCGTGAATAAATGCGTCGTACGGCAGTCTAACCAAAGGAGCCGCACTTATCTGAATTTATCGATATTTTGACATTCGAACGAAACAGTTGATTTTTAGTTTTTTGGAGATGAACAGTTTTGTTCGGATCGGAAGCGGCGGGGAGGCTTTTTAAAAAAGTTTCCTCGCTTCATTTTCTAAAGATTTTATATGATAAAATATGATCGTGCAGGAACAGTAAATGCTTAAAATAACGAAAACGAATTTGAACTTTGTCAGAGAACCGTTGAAAGCTCCGTTTGGTTTTAAGGGAGGGTATCTTAACGAGCTGTGGCAGATCGCGGTAAAGGTCGAGAGCGCCGATAACTACGGAGTCGGACTGGGTGTGCAGAGCGTTCTTTGGTCGGACGCTTCGGTGTTTGCATCATCAACCCAAAGCGGCGGAAACGCATATATGATGCTTCTTACCGAATACGCGCTGGGACTCATTAAAAATACGGAGTTTTCTTCTCCTATCGAGATGATAGAAGAGATAGAGGGCAAAGTATACGAGTACGCGAAAAGAATAACAAATAGCAGCTTGCTTAGAAAAACATTTGCCTTAAACGGACTTGTTGCTCTTGATAACGCTATGTGGCAGCTTTACGGACGCGAGAGCGAAACGGAAGATTTTATTTCGCTGATAGATGAAAGCAGTAAGAAATATCTCTCCGGAAGAGAAAAAATGCTCTGTAATATCCCGCTTATCACATATAACATGACAGTGGCGGACGTAAAAAAACTTGTTGATGACGGTTTTTTCTTCTTAAAGATAAAGATAGGCTCTGACCCCGATAAAGACGGATCAAGAGAAAAAATGCTTGAATGGGATAAGAAAAGACTTTTTGAGATACATAATGCCGTGCGCGATGTTAAGACTCCGTATACCGAAAGCGGACATATACCTTATTACCTTGACGCGAACGGAAGATATGACACTAAAGAAAGACTGCGCGAGTTTTTGTCGTATGCCGAGGAAATAGGAGCGCTTGATCGTATAGCTATTCTTGAGGAGCCTTTCAGCGAAGACTATAAAGAAGATGTTTCCGATCTTCCGGTACGTATAGCTGCCGATGAGTCAGCTCACTCGTATGAAGACGCGGTAGAAAGAATAGAGCTTGGATATAAAGCTATTGCTTTGAAACCGATAGCTAAGACCATGTCTATGAGTATAAAAATACTTACCGAGGCAGCAAAAAGAAACATCCCATGCTTCTGCGCAGACCTAACGGTAAATCCTCTCATGGTGGAATTTAACAAAAACGTAGCGGCAAGAATAAGCCGTTTTCCGGGGTTAAAGATAGGAGTTCTTGAATCGAACGGTTTGCAAAACTACGTAAACTGGGAAAAAATGAAAACTTATCATCCGATGTACGGAAAAGCGTCGTATATCGAACCGAAAAACGGTATTTTCTACCTTGATGACGACTTTTATGCTAAAAGCGGCGGAATATTCAGAGATTCGCCATATTATAACGATCTTGTAAAATAAAAAAATCGGAGAAATAAAATGAGCAAAAAATATGGTTTTGGAATAGTCGGATGCGGAGTTATATCCAAGTGGCATATATCTGCAGCAGAATCGATCCCTAACGCCAAGTTGATCGGCGTATTTGACAACAGAAAAGAAAGTGCTGGAAAAGTAGCCGCAGAACATTCGTGCAGAGTTTTCGACACATTTGAAGATATGCTCGCCTGCAGTGATATTGATATTATATCTATCTGCACGCCGAGCGGACTTCACGCCCCTCTCGCAATAAAAGCGGCGAACGCAGGGAAGAATATTATATGCGAAAAGCCAATGGCTATAACACACGAGCAGATCGATGAGCTTATAGCGGCGGTTGAAAATAATCATGTTAAAATGGCAGTAATTTCTCAGCTTAGATTCACTGAATCCGTTCAGAAAGTTAAGAAAGCTATCGATAACGGCGAACTGGGAAAGATACTCGTCGGAGATGTGTACATGAAGTATTATCGTTCTCCCGAATACTACGCTTCTTCCGCATGGAGAGGCACATGGGCTATGGACGGCGGCGGAGCGCTTATGAATCAGGGTATCCACGGCGTAGACGTTCTTCAGTATCTCGTAGGTCCGGTTAAGTCTGTGTACGGCAGATGTAAGACCCTTGCCCGCGATATAGAAGTTGAGGATACCGCGACAGTTGTGGTTGAATACGAGAGCGGAGCAATAGGAGTTATAGAGGGAACAACGAGCGTAAATCCCGGTTATCCGAGAATAATCGAGATACACGGAACTCGCGGAACAATCTGTTTAACTGAAGACGAAATTACCGAATGGAACGTAGACGGAATAGATCTTCTTTCGGAAAAGTCCGGAGGCGGCGGAAAGGTAAAAAGCTTCAGAGATCCGACGGCTATTGACCTTGATAACCATAGAAGACAGATTGAGGAATTTATTGATGCCGTAAAAGAAGACAAACGTCCTCTTGTTGATGTTTACGAGGGAAAGAAACCCGTTGAGATAATCCTTGCGGCATACGAATCAAGTAAAACCGGATGTAAAATAGAACTGTAAAAAAATAAATCCCCGCGGTTTGTATCGGTACAGAACGTGGGGATTTATAGTGTTGTGATATTGCTGTAAATGAACTTATTTTTATTGAAATGTGTTGCAGCAATATGCATACAATTTTAGTATGTTAAAGAAAGACGTCAGGCGCTTTCACATTGCCTGACGTCTAAAGATTAATATTTGTAAAGCAGAGAGCTTATTGCTCGGTATTTTTTTGATCCGGTTGTTTGTTTTTTATTTCCTCATAGTACGGATCAATCATAATGTCTTTAATTTTCGGATAGGCGGCGTAAACCCCCATCAAAATGAGCAGAGACGGGAAGAATATGAAAGGCACTATTGTGGCAAGGGGAACGAAAACAGCCATAAGTACATATTCAAGTGCCAGAAGAACTATTGTTCCGAAAAGTACCATGATATTTCTTTTAAGACCGAGTACCGTAAATATCAAAGCATTTTTGAACATCTTGAATATAGACAGATCAAACGTTACGAGCATCAGGTAAATATAGTGGCGCATTGTAAAATAGATTAAAATGAGTCCGATAGTCATATAAAGCATAATGTTCATCATTGTACTGAGTCCAAAGTTAATAATGTAGAACCAGATGTTGTAGAAGAGTATTCCGGATATTGCAAGGTCAACAATACCGTATATTATCGATTGCTTGTGGTTTCGCTTTATTGAATAGATTATGTCGTGCTTCATGAACACAGGTTCACCGAGGAACATATTTCGTATGTTATATGT
>CAKSJC010000156.1 GCA_934462885.1 uncultured Eubacteriales bacterium
CAGCAGAATATTGTCTGACATAAGAAGAGCTTCGCAGTCAAGAATGCGGCGCTCAGCCTCTTTAGACTTTTCTTCAAAGAGCTTTGGATCAAGACGCTCCATTGTACCGTATTCGTATGCGTCGTAGTTTGCTTCAATGTTGTTGTGCGGCTTTTTGAAAAATACATCGTCTGAGATAAAAGATCCGCGCGCCATGTGAGCCTGTTCGCATACAAATCCTTCTTTTGCGTCGAGAAGGTTTTGACCGAACATAACTGCGCGGTCGTTGTTTATGCCGAGAAGTGTGAGAAGAGTAGGAAGAACGTCAATATGACCGCCTGCCGTGCTTATTGTTTTAGCTTCTCCCATTCCGGGAATATTTATTATAAGAGGTACGCTGAACACATCAAAAACCGTGTATGTGCGGCCTATCATATTTTTGACTTTTTCAGCGATAGCATTGTCGGTATTTGTGAGAGCGTAGTGGTCGCCGTAGATTGCGATAATTGAATTTTCGTAAAGTCCGGCTTCTTTCAGATAATCAATGAATTCGCCGATAGCGTAATCGGTGTAGTTCATAGCTTGAACGTATAATCCGAACAATGTTCCCACATCCTCATCAAGGAGTTCGATTCCGCGGTCCTTGAGCGGAATCGCGTATGGATAGTGAGAGGAGAGAGTTATAAAGAAAGTGTAAAACGGTTCTTCATAGGTTTTTATAACTTCCATAGACTGGCGGAACATTTCGCGGTCCGAAAGCCCCATCGGGAACATATCGGTTTGTTCAAAATCCTCGAGAGACATGAAATCATCAAACCCCTGTGCCTTGTACGCTTCTTCGCGGTTCCAGAATGAACCCGTATATCCATGGAAAGCGTACGCGCCTGTGTAGCCGTTGTATTTAAGAAGATGGGGAAGACCGAAAAACTTGTTGTATGTGTACTTCATGTAAGCGGCTTCCTGCTCCGGTGCGAAGAGAGAATTGTTAACGGCAAACTCAGCATCGGAGGTATTTCCTCCGCCGATCTGGTAATAATAGCGGTCAAAGTAGAACGAATCGTTCTTGATGAGAGAATTCAGATTCGGCATAATCTCCTGTCCCTCATAGTAAGCGCCGATAACAAAATTTTGCATTGCTTCAACTTGAATTACTATAACGTTTCGACCCGAAGCCAAGCCGTAGTATTCGCTTTGCGGCTCTGTTTCAACTTCATACATCGGCTTATCAGGCTCACGTTCATTGTAGGCGTTTTTTATAGTAGAATAAATATCATCTATGTGGTAGCAGAGAAGTTCGTTTTTTAAATATTTGCCTTCAAATTTTGGCCAAAGAAAGACGGTGACAGCTAAAACAGCCGCAAGCGCGACAGACGCGAGGGAAAAAATAATATTTCTGATGTGCTTTTTCGTTTTTTTCTCTGATTCGTTTTTAATTCGGTTGATTTTCAAAATTATTGTTTCCTTGTGAGCTTTATAAAGTATCCAAAAAGGAAAATCCGCGATTAATATTACATGCTTAAATTGTATAAGGTTTAGAACCGTGTCGGTGATTCCTCCGATTTGACCTGCCATCCCCAACTGGGCAATAGAAGGGAGTTTTGAGACATAAGCGTAATAAACGGAATCGATTGCCATGAGGGAAGAGGCGGTGAAATATAGGATAAACATTACTATTTTCGAAGACTTGGAAGAAAAAATACGTATCAGCGAACATATGAGAATAAAAATTGCAGCCGATGCAAGCGTAAACGTTATAGTAAAATTAGCGAGACGAAGCTGAGAATAAAAATCATAACATTTAAGGGAAAAAAACAACGTAACTATCAACGCAAGTACAAATTCCCCGAGAGCATTTTGATTCCAGATCATATGCTGCCGGAGCACCCCAACCACCATATAAAACAATAAAATTATTAATTTTTTGCCGCTAAATTTAATAATGCATTTTATATAATTTTTGCGCTTGTTTTTTGTTACAAATCCTATGAATAGTTCTATTGACATTATTCCGTAATTAGTTTATAATATTTAAGGCGTTTTTGATAAACACAATATATAGTGATTGTGAAAATGCACGACAATATATGTTGTATAGTGGGGTGTGGATGTATGATTACAAAAATAGTTAAAAGAGACGGACGTGAAGTGCCGTTCAATATTGAAAAAATCGCCAATGCGATATTTAAGGCAGCTCAGGCTGTGGGCGGAAGCGATTATGACGAAGCAATGGCGCTTGCGTGTGAAATATCCGAAAAGCTTGAGGAACGCTATAAAAAAAGCGGAGAACTTCCGACAGTCGAAGAAATACAGGATATGGTAGAATACGTTCTTGTAGAACGCGGACACGCAAGAACTGCCAAGGAATATATCCTTTACCGTGCGGAACGCAATAAGATACGTGAGATGAATACAAATCTTATGAAAACATTTGAGGAGCTCACGTTTAAAAGTGCGATAGATAACGATATAAAAAGAGAGAATGCGAATATAAACGGAGACACCGCGATGGGAACGATGCTCAAGTATGGTTCCGAGGGTGCAAAGAAATTTTATGAACTTTATGTGCTGGATCCAAAATTTTCAAAGGCTCATAAAGACGGAGACATACATATCCACGACCTGGATTTTCTTACGCTCACCACAACATGCTGCCAGATAGATATAGATAAACTCTTTCAAGGAGGTTTTTCGACAGGTCACGGATATCTCAGAGAACCAAACGACATAATGAGCTATTCCGCATTATGCTGTATTGCTATCCAGTCAAACCAGAATGATCAGCACGGCGGACAGTCTGTCCCCATGTTCGATTATGCTATGGCTCCGGGAGTAAAGAAAACTTACCGAAGACATCTGAAACGCAATATCGCAAAGGCGCTTGATATGTCGGGAGTTCTCCGGGAAGAAAAGGACAGCGAAAAAGAAGCCGAACTTATTCTTGATGGAATTGAAGAAAAGAATATAGATATAACTTTAAGCAATCATGCCGAATTAAAGAACAGACTGGCGACAGTTCTTCTTTCATATTTTAATAAGGAAACTGCCGCAAAAGAAGCAGCGGTAATAATGAAATACACTCTCGCGGAAATCGAGAGAAGCACATATCAGGCAATGGAAGCGCTTATACATAACCTAAACACGATGCACTCAAGAGCCGGGGCGCAAATACCTTTCTCGTCGCTCAACTACGGCACCGACACATCTGCCGAGGGAAGACTTGTTATGAAGTCAATTCTTGAAGCGACTGAATCGGGACTCGGAAACCATGAAACGCCGATTTTTCCGATACAGATATTTAAGGTAAAGGAAGGGGTAAACTATAACCCCGGAGATCCGAATTACGATCTCTTCCGTATGGCATGTAAAGTTTCCGCAAAGAGACTTTTCCCGAATTTCAGTTTTATAGATGCGCCTTTTAATATTCCTTATTACAAAGAGGGTCGTCCGGAAACTGAGATAGCGTATATGGGCTGCCGCACGAGAGTTATCGGAAATTATTACGACAAGAGCCGTGAAATAGTAAGCGGAAGAGGAAATTTAAGCTTCACGTCGGTAAACCTGCCGAGACTTGCTATCGAAGCAAAAGAAAACATTGACAGATTTTTTGATGAACTTGAAAGAAAAGTTAATCTTGTTATAGATCAGCTTCTTGAAAGATTTAAGATACAGTCTGAAAAAACAGTCAGAAATTATCCGTTCCTTATGGGACAGGGAGTGTGGATAGATTCTGAAAAGCTTTCAACAGATGACGCTGTCGGAGAAGTTTTAAAACACGGAACGCTGACCGTCGGATTTATAGGGCTTGCCGAAGCGCTCGTATCGCTTACCGGAAAACATCACGGAGAATCGGAAAGTTCGCAGGCTCTTGGACTTGAGATAGTCGGATTTATGAGAAAACTTACTGACGCCGCGACTGAAAAATACGGACTGAATTTCTCGCTCATAGGAACTCCTGCCGAAGGGCTTTCCGGAAGATTTGTACGTATAGATAAGAAAAAATACGGTATAATAAAAGGCGTTACAGACCGTGATTACTATACGAATTCTTTCCACATTCCGGTATACTATAATATATCGGCAGTTGATAAGATAAGAATTGAATCTCCATATCATAGTCTGACAAACGGCGGACATATAACGTATGTGGAAGTTGACGGTGACCCGACGAGTAACGTTGAAGCGTTTGAAAAGATCGTTCGTGTTATGCACGATTACGGAATAGGATACGGAGCGATAAACCATCCCGTGGATCACGATCCGGTGTGTGGATATACCGGCATAATTGGAAATACATGTCCCGGCTGCGGACGGCAGGAAGGAAATGTTCCGTTCGAACGAATACGCCGTATCACGGGATATCTCGTAGGTACTCTTGAAAGCTTTAATAACGCAAAGCGTGCGGAAGAGCATGATCGGGTAAAACACGCGGGTTTTTAAATCGTCAATCGCAATAAATACAGAAAAAGAAGTTGAGTAAAAACCGCCCCCCTCCGTCGTCTGAAGGATTGCTGATAAAAAAGATAAAAAAGGTGAAAAAAGGGGGTTGACAAGGGGTGAGGAATGT
>CAKSJC010000157.1 GCA_934462885.1 uncultured Eubacteriales bacterium
CTTTAATCAATCGTTTCACGGGTCAGGTTTTTCACCCAAGTATATTTTCGGTAATGCAGCGGCAGGAACGGCAGCTATGATTATCTTTCCCCAAAGCCCGCGCACGCGCTTCTTTTCCTCCGCGGTTTTATCTCGCGAAAAAGGAAACAGAGTCTTTCCGTATATGATAATGACCGCAAGAATTGAGGAAAGCTGTATCACAACGCGGAACATCTCCATAAATTCCGCCGATACGTCAATACCGACAAATTCATCGAAAAGAATCATGTGTCCGGTACTCGAAACAGGAAGCCACTCGGTTATTCCCTGAACAATTCCGAAAAACAGCGCTTTGATAAGCTCCGAAAACATATAAGCCCTCCGTGTCAGCATGACACGGAGGGCTTACTCCGTTTGCCGTTTACCTTATCCCAGCCTGATTATATCTCCATCGTGTACTTCAAACGGCACTTTCAGTCTGAAATGCATCGACGGGTGGGGCGCCGACTCAATAGGCTCTCCTTTTTCGTTCATGAGTCCGGCGGCGGAAAACGCGCGTCCCGTTTTTCCGGGAGAAATAAGCTCCACTGTGTCAGTGGATTTTACTTTGTTTCTTTGGATAAACAGCGCGTCATACATTCCGTCATCGTCCGCATTCAGCGAATCGGACACCGCAGTCGCAATATACGCCTTCTCCCTGATATATCCGAGATCAGACACGGTATTCGCGTTTTCATGAGGCGAGCCGAAGAAAAAACCCGTATCGTACTCCCTATGACTGACGCTGCAAAGTTCATTCATCAGAGTAGGATCAAATTTATAGTGTTTCGGATCTTTTCTGTATTCGTCGATCGCAAGACGGTATGCGTTCGTCACCACGGCGGTGTAATACGCGCTCTTTACACGTCCTTCGATCTTGTAGCTTGATATTCCCGATTCTTCAAGCTCCGGTATATGCTCTATCATGCACATATCCTTTGAGCTGATAAAGAAAGTTTCTCCTTTTTCTTCATACACGGTTGCGACGGAGGGAATGTCCGGGCGATTCGCTTCTCCTATGTCAAGAGCGGTCGGAGAATATTTCCATCTGCATGACTGTGCGCACGCGCCGTGATTCGCGTCGCGTCCCGTAAAGTAATTCGAAAGGAGGCATCTTCCGCTGTACGCTATACACATCGCACCGTGTACAAAAGTCTCAAGTTCAAGAGAAGCGGGAATGTTCTGCCGTATCTCACGTATTTCCGAAAGACTTAATTCTCTAGCCAGCACTACGCGGCTTGCGCCGAGCTTGTGCCATGCCGTACACGCCTGAGCCGAAACCGAACTTGCCTGAGTTGAAATGTGAATCTCAAGCGACGGCGCGATCTCACGGACAGTCATAACGACTCCTATATCCGATACGATAACAGCGTCTACACAAATCGAATCGAGAAAACGTATGTAATCCCTAAGCTCTTCGTATTCAAATGTGCGCGGCATGACATTCACGGTAACGTATATTTTAACTCCGCGGCTGTGACAATATGCAGTCGCTTCTTCAAGTTCATCTCTGTCAAAGTTGTCTGCCGCCGCTCTCATTCCGAAATTCCGTCCGGCAAGGTAAACCGCGTCTGCGCCGTAGAGAACTGCCGACTTAAGCTTTTCGAAGTTTCCGGCGGGCGACAAAAGTTCCGCTTTTTTATACTCCATATCAGAAATCAAGGCAGAGCCGTTCGGCGACGACGCTTCTTACATATCCGGCAGCTTCAAGGTGAAGCGGATTCTTCTGATATCCCGCAAGAGCCGCCTCGTTTTCAAAAGTCGAATCAAGCATCATGTCAGCGCTTGACGAATCAAGTCTGTCTGTCACGACTTTCAAAGAAACGAGTCCGTCTATCTTCCCGTTTAGAGATTCAAGCCGGCTTGTCGCCTGCGCGCGCGCGTTTTTCTTTTCTTCCTCCGTGAAGCTATCTTTAAGCTTCCATAAAATAATATGTCTGACCATTTTTTGTTCCGTTCCTTTTTTATTTTCTTTCGCAAAGCGCGGGACGGCTTTATAAAATCCCCCCCGCCGCTTTTTCGTTTTCTTAATGCTTTTTATTAGAATATATGATATTCACACATTCATTATTACGGGAAGTATCATAGGTTTACGTTTTGTTTTGTTGTAAAGATACTTCGAAAGCGAGTCCTTGACGTTGTTTTTCATCTGAGTCCACTCGGTCACGCCGGAGTCAAGAGTTTCGCACAGAACGCCTCTCACAAGCTCGCGGACGCTTTCCATCAATTCTTCGCTTTCTCTGACGTACACAAATCCTCTTGAAATGATATCCGGTCCCGATACTATCGTAGCTTCGTCAATGTCTACGGTAGCGACAACCACTATAAGTCCGTCCTGAGCAAGGTGTTTTCTGTCGCGCAGAACGATATTTCCGACATCACCGATTCCGTATCCGTCTATCAGCATACGTCCGGAAGCAACGGTGCCGTTCTTTTTGCACGAATCTTTCGTAAGCTCAAGCACCTGTCCGATATCGCAGATAAAGATGTTCTTCGGATTCATCCCCATGTATTCCGCAAGCTCTTTGTGCTGCATAAGATGATGATATTCACCGTGTATAGGCATAAAGAATTTCGGCTTGGTGAGTGCGTGGATAAGCTTTAATTCTTCTTGGCAGGCGTGTCCCGATACGTGAACAACCGCCTCGTCATGATAAACGCTTACTCCTTTTTTGTACATTTCGTTTATTATACGGTTCACAAGCTTTTCATTTCCCGGTATCGCATGAGAAGAAAGTACCACAAGATCTTTCGGCGTCAGCTCGACCTGCGAATGATCGGAAAACGCCATTCTGTAAAGAGCCGACATAGGTTCGCCCTGCGATCCTGTTGTAATAATAGTTATTTTTTCCGGAGGATAACGGTTCATGTCCGAAAGATCGATGAGAATCCCATCGGGAACATCCATGTATCCGAGACGTACTGCGGCGCCTACGACATTTATCATGCTTCTTCCCGTAATCGCGACCTTACGCCCGTACTTCACACTTGAATTGATGATCTGCTGGACGCGGTGTACGTTAGACGAAAATGTAGCGATTATTATTCGTTTGTCGGTATTCGTCATGAATATACGGTCAAGCGACGCGCCGACTTTTCTCTCCGAGGGAGTAAATCCCGGATGTTCAACGTTCGTGCTCTCGCACATCAAAAGAAGAACTCCGTCACGCCCGTACTCTCCTATTCGAGTAAGATCCATCATTTCTCCGCCTATCGGAGACACGTCAAGTTTGAAGTCTCCCGTATGGAAAATAGTGCCGACAGGCGTTTTTATTGCTATCATGCATGCGTCCGCTATTGAGTGGTTGGCACGGATAAACTCGCATTTGAACACACCGAGTTTAAGAATTGTTCCGGCTTCCACCGTAACAAGTTCGCGTTCTCCGAGAAGTTTATGTTCCGCAAGCTTGTTTTCAAGTATTCCGAGAGTAAGCCGCGTTCCGTATACCGGAACATTTATCTGTTTTAAGAGATACGGGAGTCCTCCGATATGGTCCTCGTGACCGTGCGTTAAGAGTATTCCTCGAAGTTTTGAAACATTTTTCTCAAGATAAGTAAAATCCGGTATCACGAGATCTACGCCGAGCATATCTTCATCGGGAAACGCAAGACCGCAGTCTACTACTATCATATCGTTTTCGTATTCGATCACGGCAAGGTTTTTTCCTATTTCGTTAAGTCCGCCGAGCATCATTACGCGAACCTTACCGTTTTGTTTTTTTGCCATAAATATTCCTTTCAATAAAATTTTTCTTCAAAAAATATATGTATTCGTTCTGAATTATTTTGTACTTTGTTAAACACGTTCCACCAAAAAACACGGCCAAAAGACACAATCTTCCTTAGAAAAGTAACGATAAAAACACCTTCCGTATCTAAAACAAAAAACACGGGAGAAATATCCGTTATCCTACGTTCGCATATATATGACTTCCGTATTCCGAAGGCGGCGGATCGGGAAATCTTTGAACGTGGCATTCAGTTTTCCGTCATTTTTTATTTGAGCCGACTTATACGTGTCCGGCGACAAATTAATCCTTTTACATTATACACCGAAACTTAATCTCCGTCAATAGTTTTGCGCCTCTTTTCGCCAAAAGAGGCGCTGTCCGATTATGACAATCCGATAATCAGAGCTATCGTTCCGATGACAGCGGACGATGATGCCGCGCCGAGCGCAAACAGCCCTGCTTTTCCGAGAACTGCTTTTCCGTGTTCTTTTACACTTTTATCCGTTCCGTATACGTCGTGTATTATGCGATCCGCTTCAGCCGCCAAGTTTATTCCGTTCTTTTTTATTAGTTCGTCAGCGTCATTTTTCATAATCAGGTACGCTTCATCGAAATATTTGCTTTCGATATTTTTGATATAATATACTTTTTTCTGACAACCTCTTATCATGTTCCGCTCTCCTTTT
>CAKSJC010000158.1 GCA_934462885.1 uncultured Eubacteriales bacterium
CCTCTTCGGAATCGACGAGAAGATCGGCTTTGTTTGCGGCGATTATCCTCGGGCGTGAAGCAAGTTCGGAAGAAAATTTTTCAAGCTCTTCGGATATCGTTACAAAATCGTCAACCGGAGCGCGTCCTTCGACTCTGGATATATCAACAACCTGAACAAGCATACGGCATCTTTCGATGTGACGCAGAAAGGCGTGACCCAGACCGAGTCCTTCAGACGCTCCTTCGATAAGTCCGGGAATATCCGCCATAACAAATCCCGATTCTCCGCCGGTCGAGACTACTCCGAGACTCGGCTCAAGAGTTGTGAAATGATAGTCGGCTATCTTCGGACGTGCGGCTGAAAGAGCGGCGAGAAGCGATGATTTACCTGCCGATGGAAGTCCGGCGAGACCAACGTCCGCTATCATCTTTAATTCAAGAATAATCTCGCGTTCTTCTCCCGGAAGACCTGCTTTTGCAAAGCGGGGGATCTGTCTTGTCGGCGTAGCAAAGTGACGGTTTCCCCATCCGCCGCGTCCTCCGCGGCAAAGGACAAAATCGCGGTCGTCCGACATATCGTGAATTATTTTTCCGGTTTCGACATCCCGTATAAGCGTTCCGCGCGGAACGTTTACTATGATATCCTCGCCGTTTGCGCCGTGGAATTTCGATCCGCCTCCGTCGCCTCCGTTCTGTGCGACGAATTTTCTTTTGTATCGGAATGCAAGAAGTGTGTTCGAGCCTTCGTCGATACGAAAAATAACGTTTCCTCCGTTTCCTCCGTCGCCGCCGTCGGGACCGCCTTTCGCTATATATTTTTCGCGTCTGAATGATACGACGCCGTTACCGCCGTTACCGGCTTTTACGTAAATTTTTATTTTATCTATAAACATGGTTATTTCCTTACGGATGTTTTTTGAGCTTATGACTGTGTTGTTTTGAGTTTTTCTTTGTTCTTTTGATAGTTTGTAATGCTCTTTTCAATAATTGCTTCCGCTACCTCCGGACCGCCGAGTTCGTCCACTGCCGTATCCTTGTTTTCAAGAGCCTTATACACCGAGAAAAAGTGGCGCATTTCTTCGAAAACATGAGTAGGAAGCTCATATATCGAAGTATATGAATTATAGTATGGGTCAGAAAACGGGATAGCTATAATTTTTTCGTCAAGCTTTCCTCCGTCAATCATTTTTATGACTCCGATCGGATAGCATGAAACGAGAGTCATCGGGATTATTTCCTCCGAGCAGATCACGAGAACGTCAAGGGGGTCGTCATCATCGGCGTATGTGAGCGGAATAAAGCCGTAGTTTGCGGGATAGTGGGTGGAAGTATAGAGAATACGATCAAGACGGAGCATTCCCGTTTTTTTGTCGAGTTCGTATTTCATTTTGCTTCCTTTTGTTATTTCGATGACAGCGAGAAAAGACTTAGGAGTTACAGATTCAGGACTTGCGTCATGCCAGATATTCATCGTGATACCTCCTTGTTTGAGCCGCAGAACGGCATTTTTCTGAAAACTCAGCAGAACATTTCACGTGCGAGATCGGAAAGTATTTTTATACCGCGCACGATATCATCGTCCGACGGCATGGAGTAGTTGAGACGGAATGAATCCGATGAGGCGTTTTCGTTGCATACGAATGCCGAACCGGGAACCACGGCGACTTTTCTTTCAATAGCCTTTTTTGTAAAATCCGTACTGTCAGCTCCGTTCGGGAGAGTACACCAAATAAAGAGTCCGCCTTCGGGACGTGTATATTTTACGCAGCTCGGCATATTTTTATCAAGCTCCGAGAGCATAAGAGAACACTTATGACCGTAAAGTTTTCTTATTTCCGCTATGTGCGCGTCGATGTCGCGTTCTGTCATATAACGATAGCAAAGCATCTGGAAGAATATATTTGTATGAACATCCTCGACCTGCTTTGCAACCACCATTTTCGATATAACGGGAGACGGACCGCAAACGAAGCCGATTCTCATGCCTGCGGAGAGTATCTTTGAAAATGACGAGCAGTATACGACTATTCCGTCTTCGTCGAAAGATTTGATTGTGGGAACATCTTCGCCTGCGAAGCGGAGTTCACCGTAAGGATTGTCTTCAAGTATAAGAACTCCGTATTTTTTTGCTATCTCATAAATTTTTTTGCGGTTTTCGAGAGTTGAAGTTATTCCCGCAGGGTTGTGGAATGTTGGAATAGTGTATATAAATTTTGCCCGCGGGTTATTTATAAGAGCCTTTTCAAGCGCGTCGATATCCATGCCGTTTTCCGTGAGCACAACGCCTGCTATTTTTACTCCGAGAGAGCGGAAAGCGTTGAGCGCGCCGATAAAACTCGGATCTTCGGCGATTACGACGTCTCCTTCGTCGCACATAGCTTTGCACATAAGCTCGATACCTTGCTGACCTCCGGTTGTGACGATAGTTTCGTCAAAATCACGGCCGATACCGAATATTTTCTTTATTCTTGCGGCTATTTCACGGCGGAAAGGAGTATAGCCTTCGGTTATGTTATACTGAAGAGCGGCGGTTGAATCGTGTGCGAATATATCTGCTGAAATTTCAGCAAGCTCCTTTGCCGGGAAAGACAGCGGGGAGGGGTTTCCGGCAGCAAAACTTATGATCGACGGATCGGTAAGGGATTTGAATATCTCGCGTATGGCTGAGGGCTTGAGTGAGGCGAGTTTATTTGAAATGTTATATTCCATGGCAGTATTCCTTTTATATGAGAATCTAATACATCTATCATATCATTCTAACATATTGATTGAAAAAAAACAATAGGTACAACACGTTTTTTTGCAGGTGTGCAAATTTCTTTTCCGCATTATAAAGAATGCACGCTGACTTAGTGCGGATAGTTTATCTTTAATACAAGATATTCTCGGAAAAAAAGCTTTTTGCTCTTGATTAACGGAAGTATTTTTGATATACTATACAAATAGTATATATTATCTGAAAAGAAAAACGGTGTTCTGTAATGAAGCATAAATTCGGACTTGTTATTTTTGATATGCAGGGAACTTTGACTCATGAGGATAAAGCTATAGATGGGGCAGTCGAGCTTGCCGCAAGGCTTCACGGCGCAGGTATAAAAACAGCTGTGGTTTCGGACTATCCGGACGAAAAGATTAAAAAGATTCTTGACGGAGAAAAAATAGACTCGTCGAACTTCGACGCGCTTATTTCTTCCGCTCATTACGCGGAAGCGTTCGGAGAAGCTGCTGAAAAATGCGGTGCGGAAAACTATGAAACTGCGGTATGTTCGGGTTCCATGGTAGCTGTAAAGGTTGCGTCAAAGCTTGGCATGAAGGCGCTTGCTGTAAAAGCGAGATTCAACGACGCTATGTATAAAAAGGCGGGAGCCGACGGTGTTTTTTCCGACATTGCTGCGCTTTCCGATTATCTTGAAGAGTAAAAAAATCTGCATGTCAAAAGTGCGGCATGGCGGCAAATGAAGCGGTATTACGCGGTATACATGCGGTATACATATTATACCGAGACAGACGGATGTTTGACAAAGAGACTGAATTAAAGCAACCCGATTTTTAACTGAGACTAAATTTTTTTAATTAATTTTTATAATTTAATTTTTTCGGATTTTGAAAGGACAAACAAAATGGAATCGTTTAAGAGTACAGATAAGAGAACGCACTACTGCGGAGTTCTTACTTCTGCGAATATAGGAGAGCATGTGTCGGTTCTCGGTTGGTGCCAGAGACAGCGGGACCTCGGAAGTCTTATTTTTATCGACCTAAGAGACAGAACGGGAATAGTGCAGCTCGCTTTCGACGATAAGACAAACCGCGAGATATTCAATATGGCGTTCGGCGCGAGAGCCGAATATGTATTAGCCGCACGCGGAACTGTACGTTCAAGAGGAGAGGGAGCGATAAACAAAAATCTTCCGACAGGTGAGATTGAAATATACGTTGATTCACTGAAGATACTCTCAAATGCCGAAACGCCTCCGTTTGCCATTGTTGAAAACAGCGATGTCCGTCCCGAACTGAGGTTAAAACACCGTTATCTTGATCTCCGCCGTCCCGATCTTCAGAGGAATATCATAGCCCGTTCCGAGATCGTAAGACTTACGAGAAACTATTTTGCGGATAACGGATTTATTGATATCGAGACTCCGTGCCTCATAAAGCCTACTCCCGAAGGCGCGAGAGACTATCTTGTTCCCAGCCGCGTACATCCCGGTAAATTTTACGCGCTTCCTCAGTCCCCTCAGCTTTATAAGCAGATGCTTATGTATTCGGGATTTGACAGGTATATTCAGATCGCACGCTGTTTCCGCGATGAGGACCTGCGTGCAGACCGCCAGCCTGAATTTACTCAAATAGATATGGAAATGTCGTTTGCAGATGAAGAAGATATCATCGCGGTCAACGAGGGATATCTCAAATAT
>CAKSJC010000159.1 GCA_934462885.1 uncultured Eubacteriales bacterium
GCTATATACTCTTTTCAACGCTTCCTTTGCATATATCGGACAGTTTCCGAGTTCAACGTATTTATCGTGATTTCTTATTATCTCGGCTCTCAAAAGGCACTCTACCCCGTCTTCGAGTGCAGTATTTCTCTTTCTCACCGAACTAACATATGCAAAGCATCCCGTGACAGCGCCTCCGCATATAAACGGCACAGCCCAATTAATTAAAATGTCGATTATCATTCTCCGTTCCGCCTTTTCAGTTGACTTTTATCTCGTTTTTTTCTCTGATTTTTCCCCATTCTGCTCCAAACCATTTTACCCAAGCTCCGCATTCGCGCGTTCTGGTACATCTAACCGGATTTAATACTTTTTTACAAGCCTTGCAAGGATAATCCACGAAATTTTCACAAAGCTCCTTAAACATTTTCCTGTTTTCAATTTCTCTAATCATTTTAGTCTCCTTTTTCAGTAAATCCATTGCTACGCACGATCACTCAGCCGAAACCATAAAAATCTCTCCTCATTTCCGCTAAACTCCCGCCCGCAATGCCGTATTCTTTATAGTCGCGTTCGTCGATCACGACTTTTTGAGACGTCACCTGAAACCCGTAGATCATCGGAATTCCAAGCCATTCGACAAATGATGAAATATCATCTTGTGCGAAAGCTTTGAGGCATTTTTCGCACAAGTGTTCTTCGTCATGCACGATACACTTGGACTTTTCTGCAATTTCGTTTCCGCATTCGTCACAGTATATCTTTTTTCGCACGCTGAATCTTGTTGCATCATATTTTCTTTCGCTCAATATTTACTCCTGTAAACATATGTGTCAAAACATATTTGTCAATTAATCTGACAAATATCCGTAGGCGTCAAATTTTTCAACGAATATTGTCAATTAATTTGACAATATTATAACACAGCATATGTTTTTTGTCAATAGTTTTGACTGTTTTTTTGTAATTCTTATGTTTTTTCTCTTGACCGTCAAGTAAATTGACGTTATAATATAATTAAACAAAAGTGATATTACAAAAAATGATATAACTTATACACTCAACAAATCTGATTTTAGGAGGGCGAAATGATTCTGAAAAAATTACGGAAAGAAAAAAAATACAGCCAAATGGAGCTGGCTTCCATGCTCGGCGTTTCACGTTCGACAGTGGCAATGTGGGAAAGCGGGGCAAGTCGTCCCGATGCTGCGCTGCTCATGAAGATAGCCGAAATTTTCGATACAACAGTAGATATCGTTCTCGGCAGAGCAGAGCCTACCTCAGAAAAACCCGGTTCATCAAAAGGCAGCGTACGTATTCCGGTGTACGGCGAAACGGCGGCGGGAATACCTATACTTGCGATTGAGAACTACGACTCCGACGATCCTGATGACTGGGAAGATATCAGCGCCGAAATGGCACGAAGCGGAGAATATATAGCGCTCAGAATAAGAGGCGATAGCATGGAGCCGCGCATGAAAACAGGAGATGTTGTCATAGTAAGGCTTCAGCCCGATGTTGAAACAGGAGATACCGCTGTAGTTCGCATAGGAAGTGACGAGGCAACCTGTAAAAAAATAAAAAAAACCCGCGATGGGATTATGCTGATATCAACAAATCCATCATACGAGCCTATGTTATTTTCAAATAAAGAGATAACTGCACTTCCCGTTTCGATCATCGGAAAGGTCGTGGAGCTAAGAGCAAAATTCTGAGTTACCGTTTTTTTCTGTTGTTCACAATTATGGCAAAGATCATGGAAATGACAAGAGCCGCTCCCGCAATACAAAGAGTCATAAAAAACAGCTCAGATTTTTCTCTTCCGATAGAAGCCAAGAAAGCGTCCGCAGTCTCATCGGGAGACGGTATAATCGCAGCGGTTTGATCCGATCCGACTACATCCTGCACAAAACCTGCAAGACGGAAAAAAACAGATGATAACAATATTTTATAGAACCGGCTCACTTTCTCACCCCCTTTGTTCACATGTTTATTGTATCATATTAATATAAAATTTTCAAGAGTTAATTGAAATTTCACAGTTTTTTCATCAAATTTTATTTTTATTTATTTTTCAACACATAATGACACTTATATAATAAAAAATATCCGGCGCCGTCTTGAGTTCGGTGTCGGATATTTTATTTATTCGTCGAATATTTTATTTATTAAAAAAGTTCAGATTAAAAATCTTTTACCTGAAAGTCGGGATTCCCGTGAGAATAAGTCGGAAGAAGTTTCGGCGATACGGCATCGGATTCTATTCCTGCATCGTGTATGCATTTTTCAAACTTATTAACATGATCGACAGTCAACTTGCCTACCAAAACAGACTTAGACTTTTCGGAAGCGAACTTTCCGGCGTTTCTGCCAAATACGATAACGTCAAGGAGCGAGTTACCCATAAGTCTGTTGCGTCCGTGGATACCTCCGACAACTTCTCCGGCTGCGTAAAGGTTTTCAACGTTTGTCATTCCGTCGGGTGTGATGTCAAGACCGCCATTCTGATAATGGAGAGTCGGGTAAACAAGTATCGGCTCTTTTCTGATATCAATTCCGTACTTTGCAAACATTCTCATCATTGCCGGAATTCTCTTTTCGATAGTTCCTTCACCGTTCTTCAACTCTATCATTGGAGTATCAAGCCAAACGCCGATTCCGTCTGCTGTCTTTATTCCGTGACCGCGATCGGTACATTCACGAATAATGGAAGCTGCGGAAACGTCTCTTGTTTCAAGCGGGTGCATGAAAGCTACGCCGTCCGCATTTATCAGTTTAGCGCCGAGTGAGCGTACTTTTTCTGTAACAAGTGCGCCGAATATCTGTTCGGGATAAGCCGCACCTGTCGGATGATACTGTAAAGTATCTGCGTAGAGCAGCTTTGCTCCTACCCTGTATCCGAGGATAAGACCGTCAGCTGTCGCGCCGTAGTGGTTTGACGTAGGGAAGCCCTGATAATGCAGTCGACCTGCGCCGCCTGTCGCAAGAATGACTGTTTTTGCACGCGCGATCTTTATCTCGCCAGTCTCCATATTGAGAAGAACAGCTCCGGCGCACTTTCCCTCTTCGTCAAGGATAAGCTCAATAGCGGACGTGAAATCTATTACGGGTATTCCTCTGTTGAGAACTTCATCACGGAGAGTTCTCATTATTTCTGCGCCCGAATAGTCTTTTGCGGCGTGCATTCTCTTTCTCGATGTTCCGCCTCCGTGAGTAGTGATCATAGTTCCGTCGGGAGCTTTATCAAACTCTACCCCAAGGTTGTTGAGCCACAAAATTGCGTCCGGAGCTTCGTTTACAAGCTTATAGAGAAGTTCTGATTTAGCAGCGAAATGTCCTCCGCCGAAAGCGTCAAGGTAGTGGATAGCAGGGCTGTCGTTAGCCTTGTCGGCAGCCTGAATGCCGCCCTCAGCCATCATCGTGTTAGCGTCTCCTATGCGGAGCTTTGTGACGATCATTGTCTTTACGCCGTTATTGTCAGCTTCAATAGCGGCGGAAGCCCCTGCTCCGCCCCCTCCGATTATGAGAACATCGGTATCGTAATCAACATTAGAGAGGTCAAGCATTGACGTATCTACTCTGCTGTGAGCCTGAAGAAGTTTCGCAAGCTCACGAGGAACCCTATCCCCCTGATTTACTCCTAGTTTAAGAGTATCGAACTCTTCGGTCTTATAGTCCGGGTGATATTTGCGCAGCAGAGCGTCCTTTTCGTCCGCAGTCATTCTTCTGGGTTCAAGAACTGCGTTTGCCTCACGTGCAGCCTCAACCTTTTTCATTGATTCATACATATTTCCAGTATACATTTAGCCGCACTCCTTACTTTTCAATCTCTCTGTTGTTATAAAGCTCCTGCATTTCGCTGACAGGTTTCTGCATAAGCGCTTCAAGAAGCTCTTCAAACTTGCCGTCTTTTATCTCTTTTACTCTGTCCTCAAGGTGTTCGGATTTCGGCGCGAGGTATTTACCGGTGATTCTGCGCGCAAGAAGCGCAACCTGCGGATGAGAAATGCCTGCGGGGCATCTTGACGAACATACGCCGCACATTACGCAGTCAAAGCTCTCTTCGGCACACTTTTCAAAATCGCCGCGCTGAGCATACGCTATGTACTGCATAACATTAAGTCCCTGCGTACATGATTTTGTGCAGGCGTTGCAGCCGATACAAGAGTATATTTCAGGATAAAGCTGCATCATAACAGCTTCGCTCGGTTTTACTTTCTCTATATCGTAGACCTGCTTTACCAGCGGGAAGAACGGAAGAGTTGCGATATACATATTATCTTCAACCTTAGTCTGGCAAGCAAGGCATACCTTTAACTCGCGTTCGCCCTTTATTCTGTATATTGTTGCGCAGGCGCCGCAGAATCCATTGCGACATCCGCAGCCGCGAACAAGTCTGTACCCTGC
>CAKSJC010000160.1 GCA_934462885.1 uncultured Eubacteriales bacterium
GGCTCCGGTGCGTCGATGTGAAGCTCCCGGCAGACAACGGAGGAGAAGTTCGATTTTTCCAGCATCAGGGGCGCTTCATAGAGGCGGGGGATTTTCAATGACGCAGTCGGGCTTGACGTTGCAGAACATCGAAATTTTCTGGAAGATAGAGGGCTCCAGAGGCTCGTCGCAGCGCAGGACAATGATATTGGGATTGATGCCCATGCCGAGCAGCTCTTTGACCGAGTGCTGTGTGGGCTTGGACTTATGCTCGTCGGAACCACGCAAAAACGGCACTAAGGTGACATGTATAAAGAGACTGTTCTCCCGTCCTGCTTCAAGGGAGATTTGTCTTACCGCCTCTAAAAACGGCTGCGATTCGATATCACCAATAGTACCGCCGATCTCTGTGATTACCACGTCTGCATCCGTCTGCTTTCCGACACGGTACACGAAATCCTTTATTTCATTTGTTATGTGAGGAATCACCTGAACCGTCGAGCCGAGATATTCTCCGCGGCGCTCTTTGTTCAGAACATTCCAATACACCTTTCCTGTTGTAAGGTTAGAGTACTTGTTAAGATCTTCGTCAATAAAACGTTCATAGTGTCCGAGGTCGAGGTCAGTTTCAGCGCCGTCCTCGGTAACATACACTTCGCCGTGCTGATACGGACTCATCGTGCCGGGGTCAACGTTTATATAAGGATCAAGCTTCTGAGCGGCTACTTTAAGACCCCTTGCTTTGAGAAGCCTTCCGAGAGAAGCTGCCGTTATTCCCTTTCCGAGTCCTGACACGACTCCTCCGGTAACAAATATATATTTCGTCATTATATGATTCCTCCGATAATTCACTGTTTATATGTCATAAGGATCTTTTCGGCGATTTCACGTTTTGTAACGCACCTGTCCATCGCCTGTTTTTCAATGTATCTGTGCGCTTCTTTTTCAGTCATTTTAAGCTGTTCGATAAGAAGGCACTTTGCGCGGTTCACAAGCCGGATCTCCACCATTTTTTCTTCCATGGAAGCTTTTTTTTCTTCCATACGCCTCAGTCTCTCGCGCGTTGCGCACATAAGAAACATTGTCTGCATAATCATCTGAGATGATGTAGGCTTTTGAAGCGTCAGTATTCCATACGGAGATACGCGCGCACTTAGATCCGAATAATGTTCCGATTTTACCAAAAGCATAACTCCCGCACCGCTGTCCTCCGTGATATCAAGCGCCAGTCTTGTTCCGAAATCATCGGTAAGAGGCGTGTTTATTATTACGATATCAAAGCGTCTTTCAAGAAGATTGCGTCTTGCGCTTGCAACATCCGCAGCGACGGAGACCGGATCATAGCGGGTTTCCGGAAGAAGGTTTAAGAGCGAATCGCTAAACTTTGCGGACGACGATACCAAGAGAACGCTGTAGCAGTGTTCAGTAAGATCCATTTGCTCCTCTCCTGTCCGTTTTTTCAGCTTTTCATAAGTTTTTCAGATTCTCATAGAGTATAGTTTTTTATAATCAATGCCGGAAGATGTTTTTTTATAAACTCACTTTTCAGAGCTTCTTCCTTAGCCGCTTTAAGATTTGAAGGAAGAGCTTGAAAATTTGCGGTTATCTTTTCAGGCGCCGTATAAAGGTTTATATCGGCCGCTTCCGGAAGGAGGGCTCCGTTTTCTATTCCGTCAAGACCGGCGTTTATGAGAAGTGCAAACGCCAAATACGGATTGCAGAGCGGATCAGGTGAGCGAAGCTCGGCTCTTCTGTATTCTCCCTCAGCCGCCGGAATTCGGATAAGCTGAGAACGGTTTTCGGCTGACCATGAAATATATCTCGGCGCTTTGTTTGTTCCAAAACGCAAATAAGATTCTTCCGTCGTATTCAGAAATACAGTCATTTCCGAAATGTGCGAAAGAATCCCCGCAATGATCTGCGGCATTATATCTCTTCCATCTTGGCTTCTCGCCGAAATATTTATATGCATCCCGTTTCCGGGTTCGCCTTTTATAGGTTTGGGTGAAAAATCCGCGAAAAGACCGCCCCGTGCGGCAATCGTATTTACAACCGCGCGAAATGTAACGGCGTCGTCAGCCGCGTTCAACGGCTCGGAATACTTGAAATCTATTTCGTTTTGCCCCGGTCCTTCCTCATGATGAGAACTTTCAGGCTTAATCCCCATTTGTTCAAGAGTCAGGCATATCTCGCGTCTCACATTTTCTCCCTTGTCCTCGGGGGCAATATCCATGTATCCCGCATTATCGTACGGAACGTTCGTCGGATTTCCGTTTTCATCTCTCTTGAAAAGGTAAAACTCCATTTCCGAACCAAATGCGAAGTTTACCCCTCTTTTTTTCGCTCTCTCCACTGTTTTTTTCAAAATTTCCCGTGTATCCGCCTCGAACGGAGAGCCGTCGGGCTTTGTGAGTGAGCAAAACATACGGACAACTTTGCCGTGTTCGGGGCGCCATGGAAGAGGAGATATAGTGGATGGATCCGGATGAAGAAGAATATCCGAATGAACTTCTCCTCCGAATCCGGCTATCGCGGAAGCGTCGATAGCAATCCCATATTCAAACGCGCGATCAAGTTCGGCGGGACTTATAGATATGTTTTTCTGCTTGCCGTAAATATCACAGAATGCCATACGGATAAATTTCACATCCTCTTCTGAGACAAACTGTTTTATCTCGTCCCTTGAATACTTCATGTTGACCGACTCCCTCCTAATTTGCTACGTACATTTGCTTATACGGATTTTTGCTGTCCGGAATTATTACCGTATACTTATCTTCAAACATGCTTTCTTCGTCATACCCAAAAAGAGTGCAGTATTTTTTTATATACGGCATGATTTCTTTCATGTCAGCTTCATTTGCCGCACGCGATTTTGTCTGACTTGGAAATTTTACGGCAGAAATATCGCCGCGCAATATCATCTTTCCGCCGTGCATTCCCGTACACGGGAAGTTTCCGACGATCGGTCTGCTATCATTATTCAGTCCGAGAACTATGATTAATCCTCCCGCCTGGTATTCGGCAAGAAAACTTCCGGCGCGTCCGCCGATCACGATAACGGGCTTTTTGTCTTTATACTCTTTCATATGTATACCGGTGCGGTAGCCTGCGTTCCCTTTTATGAAAATCTCACCTCCGCGCATCGCGTAACCGGCAGCGTCTCCTACGTTTCCATGAATAACTATGCACCCGTTATTCATTGTGTCGCCGAGAGCATCCTGAGCGTTTCCGTTTACCGTAATATTAGCTCCGCTGAGATATGCTCCGAGTGCGTTTCCGGGAATCCCGTCTATCTCTATGTTTTTGCCGCTCATTCCCGCAGCAATAAAACGCTGACCGAGACACTTTTCAATTTTACAGCTTTCACCCGCGTCTCGAATAGCATTATTAAGGGAGACAAAATCAAGTGTACTTGCATCAATCATCATTATTATACCACACCTTTCAATTTTTTTCCACGGTATTCTGCATCAAATACGGACAAATTCGGATTTTTTTTCAAATTGTTAAAATTTACGGAATCTATCGGCGTTCTTTGACGTATTATAGAGGTATATATGCCTGCTCTTTCGGTATTTCCTACCAATACAAACCCTACCATAAAACCGTCTTTTATATATAGCTTCTTCAAAGTCTTTTCAGTTTTTTCTTCATATACTTCAAATCCCTCAGAAACCTCTCCGCGGCATCCGGCTGTCATTATATGAAGTCCGAAAAAACCTATCGAGTTCATCGGAACGGCGCAGTCAAACACTTTATTGCCGCCCGCCATATTTATTCCTGCTGCATTTCCCTCAATATAGGCGTTCGGAAGTATTGCCATTACCTTTACTTTGCCATCCGACATATCTCTTGTTTCCGTACAATCACCGGCAGCATATATATCGGGTATTGACGTTCTCATATATTTGTCGATTTCAATTCCCCTTGTGCATTTACCGCCGACATCACGTACAAGCGCGGTATTGGCGCGAACTCCGACTGCGCAAACGAGTATATCAAACGGAACTTCAACTCCGCTTTTCATCACCGCAACATTTCCGACAAAGCGTTCTGCCGAATCGGAGAGCATAAACGAAATCCCGTTTTCTTCAAGGTGTTTTTTTACCGTCGCCGCGCTTTCCGCATCAAGAATACTTGACAAAACTCTCTCTGAAAGATCGCATACCGTAATGCTTTTTACTCTTCCGCAAAGTCCCTCGGCGCATTTCAATCCGATAAGCCCGGCGCCCACTATGAGAACTCTTTTATCCGCGCTAACCGCTTTTTCAAGAGAGAGCGCGTCATCGAGAGTAAGAAACGTATGTTTTTCCGAAACCGTATCAAGTCCATCGGTCGGCGGAACAAACGGAGTTGAACCTGCCGCCACGCAC
>CAKSJC010000161.1 GCA_934462885.1 uncultured Eubacteriales bacterium
ATCCGTGATCCCGCGTTCTTTTATTGCCTCGGCAACCGCATCCGTAAGTCCATGCGAACGTGCGAAGATTCTTCCGAAATATGATGCGTTGTCAAGTACATCTTCAGGAAGAGTCGTGATGTCGAGATCGCGGCTGTCAAACAGAGCCTGAAGCTCCTCGAACGTCATTGCAACATCAACATATTGACTTACCGATTCCTTCTGAACCTCCGCTTTCTTTGCAGTGCAGGGACCTATGAATATTACTTTACAATTTTCCTCGTTATCTTTTATATACTTTGCTATTGTCGCCATCGGCGAGAGATTATGCGATACGTAAGGAAGAAGCTGAGGAACAGTTTTCTTTATGTACGCTACAAACGCCGGACAGCATGAACTTGTAAGAAAACCCTTTTCCGAAAGCTCCTTTGATTCGGCGAAAGCTACCATATCTGCACCAAGAGCCGCCTCAATTACGGTATAAAAGCCGAGTTTCTTCAGTCCCGATATGACCTGTCCGAGTTTCGCGTAAGTAAACTGGCTGGAGATAGAAGGAGCTACAACAGCAAATACTTTATATTTTTTGTTGTTTTCACTCTTCTTTATTATGTCAACCACGTCGAGAATAAATGACTTATCCATTATCGCGCCGAACGGACACTGATAAACGCATGCTCCGCAGGCTATGCATTTGTCGTTATCGATCGCCGCGGCTTTGTTCTCGTTCATGCTGATCGCCTTTATTTTGCACGCGTTCTCGCACGGACGGCGGCGGCTTATTATTGCCGTGTAAGGACACACCTTCGCACAGCATCCGCATTCCTTACATTTTGTTTTATCAATGTGCGCGACATGATTTTCGTCAAACGAGATTGCTCCGAAACGGCATACATCCTCGCATCTGTGCGCAAGACATCCTCGACAGGCGTTTGTAACTTCATATCCGCCCATCGGACATTCATCGCACGCTATTTCAATTACCTCGATAATATTCGGGTTTTCCGTATCGCCGCCCATGGCAAGCTTTACACGTTCTCCGAGTATTGCCCTTTCTTTATACACGCAGCAACGCATTGTAGGAGTGTTTCCCGGAACGATAGTTTTGGGAATATCAAGCAAATTATCAAGAAGAGTATCGTTCCACGCATGTCTTGCGACTTCGCGGAGCACTTTATATTTCAAATGCTGGACTTTGGTATCAAATTTTCGCATTGGTTAGATCACACCTTTCCTTGTGCTCAGACATTTTCAACGCCACGTCTTAAACAGCAAGCGTATTTATCCGCCGTAATGTACTTTTTCAGAAGTAACTTACCTTGATCCGTTTACCCATTTTCTTAAGACACGCAGAAAGTTCCTCAACTAAGTTCATTTTTATGTTGAAATTTATAGGCAGATCGGGATTCTGATGCGCAGGATTTACCGCTCTGCCCACGTAAAAGTTTATATCGGTAGCTTCCTCAAAGAGAAGGCGGCATATCATAGACGCTCCGTCGCGTCTAACGCTCCAGTTCTCATAAAGCTCGTTTTTATCAAGCGCGTCTTTTGCGTATTCGATTACTTTGCTTATCGTGATAACGCCCTCCGTTACGAGATCGACGCCCTCTATTTCAGCAGTCGGCGGAACGTCTCCCGGCTCGAAATTAAGGCTTGTTTTTATCGGTTTGTTGAGATATTTCGCGACTATCGAAGAAGTCGTACCTCCGCATACTATGTGCTTTCCTTCCTTTGAGAAAAAGAGCGACATCATTCGATCGCAGTCATCTCGGTTTCTCGGCGGTCCGAAAAGAATATTCATCGGCTCTCGTTTTCTGATACGTACCACACACGCCGTCGCATCGTCTCCCGGATGATAATCATACTGTTTATTGCACTCGTCAACGAGCAGCGTCGCAAGAGTTTTTGCGGTATATCCGACGTGGGCGAATGTTTTCATAAAGTCAGCGATATCCTCCACCTTCCACCCGAAGTTATACGCGAGTCCTATACCCGCATGAGGACATCCGTCGCTCATTGTGATAAAAATATCGTTTTCCTGCAGCTTTATAACGGATTTGTATATCTTTTTTCCATCAATGCTTAATTCTGTTTTCGGGTAGTCGTAGTTTTCGCAGTCTCTGAGGAGTATAACATCCGGGTTATCGTACTGGATAATCTCAGCTGTTTCATTCTCAATAATATGAATTATCGTAAAAGTAGAGTATGCGACTCCGCGAACAGAGCAGATGGGGAGAGTAGCCGCAATCGTTGATACGCAGTCCTCAAGCAAAAGCCCCTCCGCCATCATAGTAGAAATGATTTTTGCGGTCAAGGTTGAAAGAATACTTGCTTTTACTCCGCTTCCCAGTCCGTCGGCGAGGACGATAACCATCGAATTTTCACTTTGTTCTACGATATCAACATGATCTCCGCAAAGCTGCTCTCCTTCGTGGTTTATGCTTTTCCAGCCTATATCCGCACATAAGTTATTCATTTCCGATCGACTCCTTTAACTTTGTCAAAGCGATCTTAGTTTCAGCCGCAGTCTCACCGAGGAGGGACGCTATTTCCTGAACAATCCTCATCTGCTTATCAACGACCTTATCCGCTATTTCAACTGTCTGACGGCTGATGCTTTCTTTCTGCTCACGAACGTTTTCCTCTTCGGTAACGTCACGCATTATGCATATAAGAAGTCGGTACTCTTTATCAAATATGATAGTTTCTTCGACATATTTTTCGTATTCCGCAAGGTATACTCGCTTGTTGTGTATATTTCTTCCGCTTTCAAGGACATCCGCAAAGTCGTGCGTATCAAGTATGCGCACAACTCCGTCTCCGAGAACGTCAGACTGATCGCGCAGATTCATGATCTTCAGAGCCGCTTTGTTTATCTGCTGTACTTCGAGCTTCTCGTTAAGAAGAATAAGGCCGTTCGGAGTATTACGAACAATATTGTCGGAGAAGCTCTCCGCTTTATCCTTAAGGTACGGCAGACACATTGATATTTCAGCCTTACCCTGATATATAGCGATCGCCTTTTCACGGCAAGTATTATATCCGCAAGAGCCGCAATTCAGCTCATCGGACGGTTTTGATTTTCCCATTCTGTGGAGGATCTCGCGTAGCTCTTCTTCACTCGGCGTTTGAGATCTTCTCGGGATAACCGTAAAACTCTTCTGAATAGAAAGCGGATCGGGCTGTTCGACACTAAAATCGCGTTTTCCCGCAAAGTTTGATACCGCTATGTAATCCTTTATCGGAGAACGGTGGAATTTTTCCATAACGGGACCGCCTACGCAGCTTCCGATACAGGCTGACATTTCGATAAAGCAATGATGAAGATTTCCGCTTTCGATATCGCGAAGTGCGGCGATACAATTTTCCGTTCCGTCTATTGCCATATAAGTGTAGTCCGGACTGTCCTGCGCCATTGTTTTAAGTATTCCTCCCGTAGTCGGGAAGAAGCGCGCACGGCTGTTTTCGTTTGAATCGGTCTTATGATCTGGCTCGACGTTTTCAGCTTTCATCCACGCGGTCAGCTCATCAAATGTAAGTACCGCGTCGACAAGCCCCTCGTAATACTGAGCTTCGTCTTTTTTTGCAACGCACGGTCCTACGAAAACGGTTTTTGCGTTCGGATAGCGGCGTTTTATATCCTTGCAGTGAGCCTGCATAGGAGAAAGTATTTTCGCAAGATACGGAAGTTCAGCGGGAAAATACTTTTGTATAAGAAGATTCACCGCATGGCAGCACGATGAGATTATTATATCCTGCGTTTTCTCTTTGACCATTCTCTCATATTCGGTTTTTACGACGGTCGCGCCTATGGCGGTTTCCTCGACATCATAAAAGCCGAGTTTTTTAAGCGCCTCGCGCATAGAGTCTATTCCGACTCCGTCATAGTTTGCTATAAACGACGGTGCAAGGCTTATTATAACGGGATCTCCGGTTTGGAGAAGAACTTTGACTTTTTCGGTTTCGTCTACTATCTGCTTAGCGTCCTGAGGACAAACAACGAAGCACTGACCGCACATAATACATTCGTTTCCTATTATATACGCCTGGTTTCCGGAGAAACGGATAGACTTGACGGGGCAATGGCGTATACACTTATAGCAGTTTTTACAGTTTGATTTTTTTAGTGTCAGGCAGTCCATTATCTCATCTTCCTTTCAGCGGATATTGGTGCGAGCACCTTGTCATCAAAAAAGGATTTGAAATTCTCGGGAGTTATTCCGGTATATACCGTGTCGTCGACGGTAACCGTCACTCCGACGCGGTTGCATTTTCCTGTGCAGAAGCTTCCGGCGAGTGTTATCTCATCCTCAAGCTTATTTTCCGCGATTGCGGAACGGAACAAATCTACAAGTTTTTCGGAGCCT
>CAKSJC010000162.1 GCA_934462885.1 uncultured Eubacteriales bacterium
AGTATAAGCTCCGCGCGGCCGCTTTTACGGGACTGCGTAATTATTCATATAAAAAGGAAGGACGCTCTTTCCCGGAGAAGGGAGTCGACTTCCTAAAAAACGGCGCGCCCCTGAAGCTTGAGAACAACGAGCTTACGGCTACCGTCGTTTTCCCGCAGGAGGACAGGTATCTTCTTTTCGTTGATCTTCTGAATTCCGAAACCGGAGAGCGCGAAACATTCGCCGATATCGAAGTGTACGCGCTTGAGGAGGATCTGTTTGCGCTTCTCCCGCTCCGCGGCGATTTCCACTGCCATTCGATAGGCTCGGACGGAACTTTCGCGCCCGAAACCATGGTTGCCTCGGGTGTGGGCAGAGGATACGACTTTATGGCGGTCACCGATCACTTCACTCAGGAGCCGTCGGTTAAAGCGCAGAAATCGATAAATCCGCTTAACTGCGGAGTTACCGTGATCCGCGGAGAAGAAGTTCAGGTGGGCGGATGCCATCTGCATTTACTCTCTCTCGGCGGAGAAAAGAGCTTGAACTCTTGGTTTGCGAACGATCGCGACGACTTCAACGCCGCCGTCGATAAAAAGAGATATATCGTCGAAGATTCGCCTCTTAATCCCGTCGACAAAAATGCCGCCGCAGTCGCGCTCGCGGTGTTTGAGCGCACGAAAGAATGGGGCGGAACCTCCGTAATCGCGCATCCGCTTTGGCTCATCAACGACGGATTCGTGTATTCCGAGGATTTGCTGACGTTCCTGTTCGATCACAGAACTTTCGATGCGCTTGAGCTGTTCTCGGGCGGAGCAAGCCTTGAGGGCTCCCACCTCCAGCTCTGTATGTACAGGGATATGGAAAAAATACCTGTCATAGGCAACTCGGATTCGCACTACACTTACGGAGAAAGACCTCTTCTTGAGTATTATACGATGGTGTTCTCGCCGGACGCTTCGGAAAAAAGCATATGCGATTCGATAAAGGAAGGACGCACGCTCGTCGTAGACCGCGAGAGAATTTTCGGCTCTTACAGACTTGCAAAATATGCATATTTCCTCAGAGATAAAGTGTTCCCGGCGCATGACGTCGTTTCTGCGAGACTCTCAAAAGTCATGATGCGCTACTCCGAATCCGGCTGCAACTACGAAAAATACGCCGCCGAATTCAAAAAGGTCAAAAACCCCGTAGACGTGCTGAAAAACGCCTTTTACAGATAACTTCTGAATCTTACGGCTCATCCGGAATAACTTCACGGTGTATGAAAAGAAAGAACGCCGCATACTCTTAAGGAGAGTATGTATGCGCTCCGGCGCTCACCGCCAGCCCCGAACCGTAACAAACTCATGCCGGACAGCGGTTCTTCAAGGCGCTCACGGTTTCGGATACCGCTCAGACCGTGTACCGCTTATAAATATAGGCAGAAGCCTTGATCCGCCGCTTTCCGCTGTGAGAATCCTTTGATTCTTTTTGGTTCTTTCCCCGCGGAAAGAACAGGATTCCCTTTTTAATAATTTTGTTTGACCTCAATAAGGTTGGAAAAGGAGAAAAACATGAAAAAACTTCGCATTGGTATCATCGGTACAGGCGAGATCGCCCTTGACCACGCAAGACAGTACAAAAAATGGGACGACGTTGAAATCGTAGCCGGCGCTGACCTTATCCCCGGAAAGGCTCGCGAGTACCTTGACAAATTCGGCTGGACGGAAGCCACAGCTTACGAAGGCGACGACGCCTGCGAGCAGCTCTGCGCGAGAAACGACATCGACGCGGTTTCCGTATGCACATACAACACACAGCACGCAAGATGCGCTATTGCCGCTCTCGACTCCGGAAAGAACGTTCTTCTTGAGAAGCCTATGTGCGTTACTCTCGAAGAAGGAATCGAAATCATGCGCGCCGAAAAGAGAAACGGCAAGTTCGTAACAATCGGCTTCCAGCCCAGATGGAACCCGAACTGCCAGAAGGTAAAGAGCATCGTTGAAAGCGGTGAACTCGGCGACGTATACTACGTACAGATCGGCGGCTCCAGACGCCGCGGTATCCCCGGAGGCACATTCATCGAAAAGAGAACGGCTGCGTTCGGCGCGATCGGCGACCTCGGATGCTATTCTCTCGACCTCGCGCTCAACTCCATCGGCTATCCGAAGCCGCTCACAGTATCCGCATACACGAGCAACTACTTCGGAAAGAACCCGAAATACTACGAAGAATCCGAAAGACTCGACGTTGACGACTTCTCCGCAGCGTTCATCCGCCTTGAGGGCAAGAACGGCGAGGACATCATTCTCGACTACCGTATGGCTTGGGCTATGCACATGGACAACTGCTCTCCTTTCGTAATCCTCGGCAAGGACGCAGGTCTTAAGGCAGTCGTTCCGGAACCCGTTCCGATGTGGGGTTCTATCATGAACGGCTGGTTCGGACATCTTTATGAAATGCGCGATATAGGCGGTTCTCCCATGACGGTTGAGCTTCCTCTCTCTCCCAAGAAGATCGACGACATCAGCGCCGATATGTGGACAAAGAAGGTCCGTACATTCATCGACGCTTGCTTCACAAACGGTCCCGCTCCCGTTCCGACTTCCCAGATCATCTACAACCAGGCAATAATCGACGCTATGGTACGCTCCGCGGCTGAAAGACGCGAAATTAAGGTAGAAATCCCCGAAGTCTGAGTTCTGAGGAAGATATTCGAATAGTCTTATCCATATAACAGACACCGTTTTATCCGGAATGGCGTGACACCGCTTTGTTCCGGATAACGCGATTGTTTTATCCCGGCGTGCGCCCCTGCCTGCCGGGATTTTTATAAAAAATCTTATTTTATATTTTATATATGGGGGAAAAAATGAAAAAAATCGTATCTCTTATGCTCGTTCTCGCCATGACGTTTGCTCTTGGGCTTTCGATCACGGCATTCCCGGCGGCGGGAGAACTCGGAACAGCTCCCGCGGCGGCGTCCGCACCTGCAGTTGACGGCGCAAAAGACTCGCTTTACGACGACGCGCTCGTTGTTCCAATCGACAAAAACCTCTCCCCAACGATGCCTTTCACGGAAGCTTACGGCACGGCGTACTTTGTACACCACGACGAGATGCTTTACGCATATATCGAAGTTTCCGACGAAGACTTTTTCGTTGACGAAAACGCGGCTAAAGCGTGGTACATGGACTGCGTTGAAATCTGCATCAACGAAAAGAACAGCGACAGCAAATACGACATCATGCAGTACAGAATCGACGCGAAGGGCTATCCGTCTATTTGGGACAGAACGACCGACACTCGCGCCGAAGGCACGGACTGCGACCAGTACGGATTCCTCTATGCCGAAAAAAATATCGAAGGCGGTTACGCAGTTGAGTTCGGCTTACCGTGCCACTCGAACGAAGTCGGCATCGGACTTATGATCTATAACTGGTTCACCGACGGCACATCAAGCGAGCAGATAGTCCTTGAGAACCAAAACGGCGATAAAGTTCAGATGAACGCGGCTGACAAGTTCCCTGTGCTCCGTATTGCTTCAGCCGACGCAGAACCCGCAGCCGACGAACCTGCGATAAGCGGCAAAATCGAGGACGGAAAGGAAGCCCTTCCTTTCACAGACGTACCGGCAGACGCAGCATACGTAGAAGCAGTAAAGTACTGCTATGAAAACGGCTACATGAACGGAACCTCCGACACGGAATTCACACCGGATAAGGAGCTCAACAGAGCAACGATCGTTACTGTACTTTACAGACTTGAAGGACAGCCCGAAGCAGCTTACACAGGAAAGTTCACAGACGTAGCAGATGGACAGTGGTACACAGCGGCTATCGAATGGGCGGCAGCTAACGGCATAGTAAACGGCGTAGCAGATGACAGATACGCTCCCACAAACGCTCTTACAAGAGAGCAGGTTGCTGCAATTCTTTACAGATACGCAAACCTCAAGGGTTACGACGTAAGCGCGGCTGACGATCTCGCAGCATTCGCCGACAAGGACAATATCTCCTCTTACGCAGTAGAAAACGTAAAGTGGGCGGTAGCTAACAAGATTCTCACAGCAGTTGACGGCAAGCTCGCAGCTAAGGATCAGGCAGCTCGTTCCGAAATCGCGGTAGCAATCCACGCTTTCATGACAACTGTTGTAAAATAATTAAGAGAAACTCTTAAAAAAGCAATAATTAATCGGGGGATACTTTGTATAAAAGTATCCCCCGATCTTTATTGGGAACGGGAGAACGAGGGAACGATGCGGGGAACGGGGAGAACGACGCGGGGGGTTTTTGAAAAAAACCCCCGCACCCCCAAAAACTTTCATGAGAAAGTTTTTGAT
>CAKSJC010000163.1 GCA_934462885.1 uncultured Eubacteriales bacterium
ATACGACAGCGTCATGGGCTGAAGTCGCTCTTTCAGACGATGAAAGGCTTATTGCGGAGTACTCAAAATATACGACTACTCACAGTACCGTGCTTCTTCCGATGATAGAAAACGTGTCAGGCGGAGAAAAGATCGATATGTACGCAGTCTCGGTCGGTCCCGGATCATTTACAGGGGTTAGAATAGGCGTTTCCACTATAAAAGGGCTTGCCTTTGCAGAAAACATACCGTGCGTCGGAGTATCATCTCTAGAAGCCATGGCAATGAATTTCTGCGGTGTTTGCGGGATAATAGTTCCCGTAATTGACGCGAGACAAAACGCGGTATATACAGCTTTGTTTTCATCCGACGGAAAAAGAAATCCATCGAGACGGACGCCCGACGAAAGACTTACTATATCGGAGCTGTTTGAGAAGCTTTCGGAATTCGATAAAAATGATACACCGATATGGTTTACGGGAGACGCATACGATCTGATAGTAAACAGAGATGATTGCCCCGCCATGGCCGCAAATACTCCGCAAACTCTGAGACATCAGCTTGCCTCGGGGGTGATCAAGGCAGCTTTATGCAAATGGAACGCGTCGCAGGATAAAAGCGTTTTTACAGCCAAATCACTTTTGCCGGTATATCTGAGAAAATCTCAAGCAGAGCAGGAGCTTATGATGAAAAAACAGGAGACAGTTAAATAAGCCGGCAAGTTTCAAGTTTATTGAAGAAAAACTAAAAAATAACTGTGACAAGCTTTTTCGGCTGAATTTTGGAGTAATATATGGAAAAAGAGAAGCGTATTTTACTTGCTTCGGACCATGCAGGTCTGAACTTAAAGAATTATCTAATGGAAACGCTTGAGAAAAAAGGATATGACGTAAAAGATCTCGGCACGCATTCCCCTGAAAAATGCGATTACCCGATATATGCCGAGAAAGGATGCCGCGCACTTATGAGAGGAGAAGGAGACTTTCTTATCCTCTGCTGCGGAACGGGAGTCGGCATGAGCATTGCCGCAAACAAGATAGACGGTATTCGAGCCGCGTGCTGTTCCGATATATACAGCGTACGGTTCACGCGGCTTCATAATGACGCAAACGTTTTATGCCTCGGAGAGCGTGTCGTCGGAAAGGGCATAGCCGAATTACTTGTTCTTGAGTTTATCGGTACTGAATTTGAGGGCGGACGTCATCTTGAAAGAGTAAAAATGATAAGCAACATTGAAAAGAATCATTCATAAAAAATATTGCATAACATAAGAGAGGGGAAAATATGAAAAACTACATTGTTACAATTGCAAGAGAGTATGGAAGCGGAGGACGCGAGGTTGGTCATAGACTTGCCGAAGCTACCGGATATAAGTTCTATGATAAAGATCTGATCACACTTGCAGCGCAAAAGAGCGGATTAAGCACCGAAACCCTCCATAGTGTTGATGAAAAAGCGGCAAACAGCCTTCTTTATACTCTTGCTCTCGGCTCATCAATGTATAATCATGGCATAGAAAGCATAAATCTCCCTATAAACGACAAGCTTTTTGTAGTGCAGTCCGAAATAATCAAAGAGCTTGCTGCTTCAGGAGAAGGAGCAATTATTGTCGGACGTTGTGCGGACTATGTCCTTGAAGGAAGAAAAAATCTTGTCCGCGTGTTTATAACTTCTGATTTCGACACGAGAATAAAGACTGTTATGGAACGTCACTCACTTACCGAGGCTAAAGCAAAAGATCTGATAATAAAAACAGATAAACGCCGTTCGAATTATTACAGCTATTATACGGGCAACAAATGGGGAAAGGCTGACAGGTACGATCTTGTTATTTCCACTTCCAAAGTCGGCGTCGACGGCGCGGCAGAAACGATACATGATTTCTTAAAAACGATAGATGCAAAAGAAAACATTGACGGCTGATTGATACTTCAGTTTTTTAGAGAACCTATGAAACCTCAAAAGCTTTTGGGGGTTCATATATTCGAATATACATAGTTTTCTTTGCAAAATATAAAAGGTGCGTGTTGTTATTATGTTAAATAAACTTTACGGTGCGGCTCTTGTTGGCCAGTCCGGCGGTCCTACCGCCGCTATAAATTCCTCTTTGGCGGGAGTTATTGAAGGCTTTTTCAATTCAGAGTATATTACTAAACTCTACGGAATGAAAAACGGTATTGAAGGTTTTCTCAGCGAATCCATTGTCAATCTCGGAGATCTCTTTGCCTCAGACAGCGGCTTAATAGATAACGATAAGATTATGGCCCTTAAGAGAACTCCATCCGCCGCTCTCGGATCGTGCAGAAAAAAACTTCCTGATCCGGATGAGGACGAAGCTTTTTTCGAAAATCTTTTATCATTATTCAAAAAATACGATATACGCTATTTCTTCTACATAGGCGGAAACGATTCCATGGATACGGTCGCAAAGCTTTCGAAATATTTAAAGAAAGCCGATTATGAAATGCGCACGGTCGGACTTCCGAAAACTATCGATAACGACCTTTCTTCGACTGATCATTCTCCGGGATTCGGCTCAGCCGCAAAATATGTCGCAACTACCGTTCAGGAGATCGTTCGCGACTGTGCTGTATACAAAACCAAAGCAGTAACTATTGTTGAGATAATGGGTCGCGACGCCGGATGGCTTACTGCCTCATCTGCTCTCGCCGCGCACGCTCCGGACTACATATATCTTCCTGAAACACCGTTCTCGGACGAAAAATTCCTCTCTGACATTGAGAAAGCTTTTCTTCATCATCCTAACGTTGTTATCGCAGTTTCTGAGGGCTTACTCTATGAAAACGGCAGGTATGTCGGCGAGGGCGCACAGAGCGGAAAAGCGGATATCTTCGGTCATAAGTATTTAGCGGGTGTCGGAAAAGCTCTTGAAGCTCTTGTGAGAGAACGCATTGGTTGCAAGGTACGCTCGGTGGAGCTTAATCTTCCGCAAAGATGTGCAGCTCATTTAGCTTCCCTTACTGACCTTTCCGAAGCGGAAAATTCTGCAAAAACAGGAGTTTCGGCGGCAGAATCCGGAGAAAGCGGAATCATGATTGCTATAAAAAGAAACAACACACCCGAATATTCCGTATCATATACGGTCATGGATGTTACAAAGATCGCAAATCAGATACAGAGCGTTCCGAAAGACTACATCGTTCCCGACGGCAACTATGTAAACGAAAAGTGCATTGCATACATGAGACCTCTTATAATGGGCGAAGCTCCTGTAATGTTTGAAAACGGTGTGCCGGTTCACTTTATAATAGAGTAAACAGATTTAATTTCAAATTCTTTTTTAGATTAAATTCTGAAAGTCTGATTTTACAATAAAGCGTCATTAGTAAAAAATCATCAAGATAAATACAAACTGCAACTTCGATTAATAAATAAGATTTTAATATAAAAGGTCAAAAGCTCTTGTCCATTCAAGGCTTTTGATCTTTTTATTTTTGAGTGCAAAAAACGGTAAGAAAATGAATTGAAAAATTGAGAAAATCATGGCACTAATTTTACAAGAGACGTTGTGTGTCTATCTTTGATATTATTCAGAAACCTTGTCTTTTTAGTGAAAAAATGAATGGGTGAGAATATGAGGTTTATAAGCAAAGAATACCGCCCCACTCACGATTTAGACGCATTTGTGCAAACTCCAAGGTGAGGCGTGACTACCGGAAGGGAAATAATAATATTTTTGAGAGATACCATATTATGACATTTTTTTCAATTGATGGAATGTATAATATATTATGAAAAACGATAAACACGGAGAGAAAAAATGACAGAATATGAAAATGTACTGAATTGTGTTCTTTCGGGAAGTACACTCACAGTTTATCTTGACGGAGATATTGATCATCACAACGCAAGGAACATCAGAAGCCGTATCGACACCAAAATACTGATACAAAGACCGGCGGAACTGATACTTGATCTTTCAAGAGTTACCTTTATGGACAGTTCCGGACTGGGATTGATACTGGGGCGTTATACAAAAGCGGTAGAGCTTGGAATAATGTTTAAGGTTGCAAATCCTACGCCGCAGATACGCCGTATACTTGACCTTGCAGGAACGGAGAGACTTATAAAAATAGAAAAACCTGAACATACAGAGTATAGAAAAACTTACAGCGGAGGCGGATATGGCAAAAAGTAACATAATAAACGAAGTGAAAATAGTCTTTCCGTCGCTTTCATCTAACGAAGCGTTCGCGCGCTCAGCAGCATCATCTTTTTGTGCCCAGTTAAATCCGACTTATGATGAAATTTCGGATATAAAATGCGCGGTATCTGAGG
>CAKSJC010000164.1 GCA_934462885.1 uncultured Eubacteriales bacterium
CGTATGTACTTTTTTCGACGGGAATTTACATAAAATAGAAAATTAATGGAAATAATTATGGCGTGCGGGCAATGTATATAATTGGAAAAATATGGAAATCTGGCGCAAGTCGTAACTCTCGGTCGCGATAGCAGTCAATTTGAGGAAAAATGGGAGGAAAAAAAGTCGGAAATGACGGGAAAAGGGGAAAAAACTGAACTTTAAATATATATATGTCCGATTTTTTTTGGTAAACCTCTTGATTATCATAAGAACTTGGTATATAATATACACATAGTGGAGCAAAATGGAGCAAAAATTAACGAAATGGAGGAAAACTGAGTATGCTTACCGGAAAATATCATCATTCGATTGACGCTAAAAACAGACTCATTATTCCTTCAAAGCTGAAAGAACAGCTTGGTTCTAAGATAACGATACTTCGCGGCAGCGATAAATGTCTGACGCTTTACTCCGAAGAGGAATGGAACCTTTACGCCGAAAAAATAAGTGCTCTTCCGAAAACAAAACTCAGAGAAATAACACGATATTTATATGCTAACTCCGCGGAAGTAACTCCCGATTCACAGGGGAGAATTCCTCTTGACGAAGAAATGCTGAAATATGCGGAAATAACTAAAAACGTTATTACTGTCGGATGCGGTAAATACGCGGAGATATGGTCTGAAGAAGTTTGGGATAATCAGAATCTTGATGAAGAACCCGAAAACTTTACGGAAATGCTTCTTGAACTCGGACTGTAAGGAGCGGGCAAATGAATTTTTCTCATGTATCAGTAATGCTTCATGAAACGATAGATGCGCTCTCTCCCGAACGCGGAGGAATATTCGTGGATTGCACAGCCGGAGGCGGAGGTCATTCTTATGAAATGGCTAAACGCTTGCCGGAGGGATCAAGACTTATTTGCCTTGATCGTGATGACGATGCTATTGCAGTCTGCACAAAACGGCTTGAAAGTTTTGGCGACTGCGTAACTGTTGTAAAGTCGAATTTCAGAAATGCCGCTGCCGCACTCGATATGCTTGGTATAGATAAAATAGACGGGGCAATGTGGGATCTCGGAGTTTCGTCTTATCAGCTGGACGCCGGAGAACGCGGGTTTTCTTATCAGACGGAAGCTCCGCTGGATATGCGTATGGATCGCACAGAAGGAAAATGTGCTTACGATGTTGTAAACACATACACAGCTGAAGAGTTAAAAAGAATAATTAAAGACTACGGCGAGGAAAGATTCGCTGCGAGAATTGCGGATTTTATAGTAAAAGCAAGAGAAGAAAAAACAATTGAGACAACAACAGAACTGGCGGATATCGTATCTCGCGCCATACCCGCTGCACAAAGAAAAAAAGAGGCTCAAAATCCTGCAAGACGGACATTTCAGGCGATTCGCATTGAAGTGAACGGCGAGCTTGACGCGATCGCCCCATCGGTAAGAGATTTGTGCGACAGATTAAATCCGGGCGGACGGTTGGCGGTGATAACTTTTCATTCTCTTGAAGATAGAATAGCAAAAGATGTGTTCAGGGATCTCTCGACCGGATGTACCTGCCCTCCGGAATTTCCGGTGTGCGTATGCGGTAAAAAACCGAAAGTAAAGCTTCTTACAAGAAAGCCGATAGTTCCGGGAAACGAGGAACTTGAAATAAATCCGAGATCAAGAAGTGCAAAACTCAGATGCGTCGAAAAGCTTTGATGTACGATGTGCGGACATGATTGCCCCGCAATTTGGCGGCGGCAAGTTTTTCGGATAAGTCTGGGTTATTAAAAAGGAGGAAGAACAAATGACATACAGCAGTGCAAATGAGTATGTTTTTGCTGACAGAATAAAACGCCGAGTGAATTTTAACGACGATATTCTGCGAAATATGAGTTCTTCTTCAACAAAAGATCTTATGCGCCGTGCAAGCATGGGAAAGGATCCTGCTGAAAACTGCGCGGAAGAGGCTTTTCGTGAGAATTACAGAAATACGTTGACAGGATATAATGCGGCGCAAACGGAGCGCGGTTATAATGCAGTGCATAAAACGGCGCGCCAAAGTACTGCGGGAAGCCGTGTTTTCTCTTCCGGGAACGGTCGGTTCGGACATTCCGAAAGATATGAGTCGCGCGGATACGCTAAAGAAAGAGGAATGTTCGAAAGATACGGCTCTTACGGACGCACTGTCGATACTGCCGGAAAAACACATAAAAAAACGTCTGTTAATTCAATGAAATCTCAACAGATAAAGGGCGCGGCTGCCGCGCATGATAAAGAAGAGATAAAAATCAAAGGAAAGAGATTTCCGTTCGGTTTCATTGCGATTACATTTGTGTTTACCATGATGATCATGTGCCTTGTTTTCAACTTCTCGGAAGTATATAAAACAGCAAATGAGGTTTCATCGCTTGAAAATAAACTTGATGATTTAAACGGAACAGCTCATGTTCTTGAACTCCAGCTTGAAGAGAAAAACGATGTCCGAACAATAGAAGAACTTGCTTCAAAAAAACTCGGAATGGTAAAAGAAGAGTCTGTTCAGCGTAAGTATGTTTCACTTTCCGAGGGAGAGAGAATAGACGTCCTTGATGCGGGAGTTTCAGAGAATGAAGAAACGGCAGGAGGGGTTATGCTTTCATCGCTCTGGTCGTCTCTTGAAGCTTTTTTCAAAAATAAATGATTTTCTGATAACATGACTTACATTAATTAGGGCTGACCGATACTTATGGGACAGCCCATTACTTTTCAGAATATAACCCGAGGATATGTAATATATTCTTATATAGAAAATATATAGAGAGCATATATATATATTAAGAGAGCGTATTTTTCGAAAAGCCCGTGTTCGTAAAAAAACGGTGCAGACGCTTGGATGCTGCTCGGTCTGCGCTTTTTTTCTCGGAATTCCATCCAAACCTTAAATCAGAGTAAAAACGGGGATATACATACATGAACCGTGTTAAAAACAGAACTGAGAGAAAAACTGCCGTAAAACTTAGAGTGATATTTGTGCTGTTTGTCATCATAGCCGCACTTATAGTCGGACGGCTTGCGAATTATCAGCTGAAAATGTATGATTATTACCAGACTAAAGTGTTAAATCAGCTGACGATACAAACAGAAGTAACTCCTGAGAGAGGAACAATAACAGACAGAAACGGAAATATTCTCGCGGCAAATAAAACAGTATATAACGTCATCTTGTCTCCGGCAGATATAATTACGATGATGAAATCAAACGAGAAGAAAAATTCCGATTCCGATCCCGAAAACGATGTTTTCTATAATTTCAGCGACCCGGATTACGGTATAAGCTACACCGGAAATGATCTCAGCGAGCTTATAGCCGAAGCGCTGTCAAAGTATCTTGACGTCGACAAGCAGTTCATTCTTGAAAAAGAAGCAAAAGTCAAGAGAATGTACGAAGTTATAAAAAATAACGTGGAAGCCGAACTTGCCGAGAAAATAGAAGAGTTTATCGCAGAGTTCGGACTGAAAAAACAAGTCTATTTTGTTGCCTCTTCAAAGAGATATTATCCTCGCGGAGATCTCGCCTCGCATGTGCTTGGGTTTACAAATGGCGATGGAGTCGGGATCTACGGACTTGAATCTTTTTATAACAACATTCTTGAGGGAACTTCGGGTAAATACGTTCTTGCACAGGATGCGAGAAAGAACGATATGCCTTTCGAATACGAAAGATATATCGAAGCCGAAAATGGATATAATATCGTTACCACTCTTGATATGTATATCCAGTACGAACTTGAAAACCAGCTTGAGAAAACGTTCGTTGAATCGGCTGCCGGGAACCGCGTTACCGGTATTGTTATGGATGTAAAAACAGGCGGGATACTGGCTATGGGAACATATCCGTCTTTTGACTTAAACTCTCCGTACACCCTTGACGAATACTCGGAAGCTAAACTTACGGAGTTTGCTGAGGGAAGCGACGAATATAAAGAAGCGTATTTCAATTTGCTTTATTCGATGTGGAACAATAAAGCAATAACCGAAACATACGAACCCGGTTCAACTTTCAAGATAATTACCACAGCAATGGCTCTTGAGGAAAAAGAAGTAGAGACAAACGAAATGTTTTACTGCTCGGGAAGCTTGAAGGTGGAGGGATGGTCAAAGCCCATAAGCTGTCATAAACATACAGGCCACGGTTCGGTAACATTCAGAGTCGGTCTTCAGCAGTCGTGCAACCCCGTTCTTATGACGATAGCTCAGAGAGTAGGCCGCGAGAGATTTTACAATTACTTCGAC
>CAKSJC010000165.1 GCA_934462885.1 uncultured Eubacteriales bacterium
AGATAATATTTAAGTTCAGGCGTTCACTTTTTAATCTTTTCCAGTTCACGTATTTTGTCACGCAGGTAGGCGGCTTCCTCAAACCTGAGTTCGGCGGCTGCTTTTTGCATTTCGGAGCGCAGTGATTCTATCTCTTCATCCGCAGAACGTGTCCGCACGGCAGAGTTTGCAGCCGCGCCGCGCTTGCCGCGTTTTTTCATGTCCTGCGCGTCGTCCGCTCCTATTTTTATAAGTTCGCCTATCTTTTTTTGTATCGTCATGGGCGTAATGCCGTGGGATTCGTTGTAGGCGATCTGAATAGCTCTGCGGCGGTCTGTCTCTTCGATAGCCTCGCGCATGGAGCGCGTAACATGATCCGCGTACATAATCACACATCCGCCTGCGTTTCGCGCGGCTCTGCCTATCATCTGAATCAGCGAGCGTGTAGAGCGTAACAATCCCTCCTTGTCAGCGTCAAGTATCGCCACAAGCGTTACTTCGGGTAAGTCTATCCCCTCTCGGAGAAGATTTATTCCGACAAGAACGTCAAATACGCCGAGTCTCAGATTCCGCAGCAGTTCCGTCCGCTCCATCGTATCTATGTTATGGTGGATGTACTTCACACGAACGCCGCGCTCGTCAAGATATTCGGTAAGGTCTTCCGCCATTTTTTTCGTAAGCGTAGTCACAAGCACGCGTTCGCCTCGGATAACGCGGTCGCGTATTTCAAGAAGAAGATCGTCAACCTGCGTCTCAACCGGGCGCACTTCTATCTCCGGATCCACAAGCCCCGTCGGTCTGATTATCTGCTCGACAACCTGTTCGCTCTTCTCGGCTTCGTAGTCAGCCGGAGTAGCCGACACAAAAACTACCTGGTTTAATTTTTCCTCAAATTCCGAAAACGTCAGCGGACGGTTGTCATAAGCCGACGGCAAACGGAAGCCGTAATCAACGAGATTCTTTTTTCTTGCCCGGTCTCCGCCGCTCATGCCTCCCACCTGAGGTACGCTCACATGGCTTTCGTCGATGAACATTATATAGTCTTTCGGGAAATAGTCAAGCAGGCAGTACGGCGTTGAGCCTGCTGCGCGCCCGGCGAATATGCGGGAATAGTTTTCGACTCCCGAACAGTAGCCTACTTCACGCAGCATCTCAAGATCGTATCTTGTGCGCTCCTCTATCCGCTGCGCCTCAAGAAGCATATTCTGAGAACGAAACCACTCCGCGCGTTCCTCCATCTCTTCTTCTATCTCCGAGAACGCTCTTTCACGCATTGCCGGGTCGACGACATAGTGAGTCGCGGGGAATATTGCCGCGTATGAAACATACTCGATCACCGCTCCCGTGAGCGGATTTATCTCCGATACGCGGTCGATCTCGTCGCCGAAGTATTCTACACGCACGGCTCTCTCAGAATATCCCGCGGGATAAATCTCGATCGTATCTCCGCGCACGCGGAATTTGTCTCGCGTGAACGCAACGTCGTTTCTCTCGTAGCTTATGTCCACGAGACGGCGCATAAGTTCTCTCATCGGAAGCTCAAGTCCCGCGCGAAGTCCGATTATCTGACCCGCGTATTCTTCCGGCGGTCCGAGAGAATATATGCAGGAAACGCTTGAAACGATAATGACGTCGCGCCTCTCAAAAAGCGCCGAAGTCGCGCTGTGACGGAGCTTGTCTATCTCGTCGTTTATGGAAGAATCTTTTTCGATGTACATATCTTTTCCCGGCACGTATGCTTCCGGTTGATAGTAATCGTAATATGATACAAAATATTCCACCGCGTTCTCGGGAAAAAACTGTCTGAATTCCAGACAAAGCTGAGCCGCGAGAGTTTTGTTGTGCGACAAAATGAGCGCGGGACGGTTTAAGCTTGCTATAACATTCGCCATGGTAAACGTTTTTCCGGAACCCGTAACGCCGAGAAGCGTCTGAAATTTCATTCCCTCCTCGATTCCTCGGGTAAGCTTTTCTATCGCCTCGGGCTGATCTCCCGTAGGCGCAAACGGCGCGTGAAGCTTGAATTTCGTGTCCTTCATGCAATCCTCCCGTTTTTTTATGTGTTTACAGGACGCCATTATTTCCGATAGTTTTGCCTTTGCAAAGCGCCGGAATACGTCACATACATTTTATCATATATCGCTCTCATACGCAATAATAAAAACTCCCACGCGAGTCGGAAATGCGCTTGACATATTAAGTCTTATAATGTAAAATAAGGATAATGAAAATAAATGGCATGTCCGCCAAAAAAACCTGAAAGGTATAACCGAAATGGAAAAGAAAAAAATCATAGTAGGTGTTATCGGCTGCGGAACAATAGCTACCCGCTGCCATATTCCGAGCTACACGAACAACCCCGACGCTGAAATAAAGTATTTCTGCGATATTATTCCGGAAAGGGCGGAAAAAGCGGCCGCTGCTTACGGTAACGGCTCCATCGCCTGCGTCGACTATCACGATGTTATTGCCGATCCCGAAGTAGACGCGATCTCCGTCTGCACGCCGAATAATATGCACGCTCAAATATCAATAGACGCGCTCCACGCAGGCAAACAGGTGCTTTGCGAAAAGCCCGCTGCCCGTACATACGCGGAAGCTCTCGAAATGCAGAAGGCTCAGCACGAGACAGGAAACATCCTCAACATAGGAGTTGTAAACCGCTTCAGCCCTGCTGTCAATAAAATCAAGGAAATGATCGATAACGGCGATCTCGGCGAAGTATATCACGTATACGCTTCATTCAGACGCTACCGCGGTATCCCCGGAATCGGCGGCGCGTTCACAACAAAAGCGATCTCCGGCGGCGGAGTTCTTATAGATATCGGCGTACATAACCTTGATATCGTAATGTATTGCACCGGCGACCCGGAACCGAAAACAGTATCCGGCAAGGCTTTCTCGAAACTCGGCGTGGACATGAAAAACTACGTTTACGAAGAAATGTGGGCTGAGGATGTAAAGAACTTAAACGGTACATACGACGTAGACGATTTTGTAACGGCGTTTATCAGAACAAGCGGACCGACCATCACCATAAACGGCGCATGGGCGCAGAATATCGGCGAGCCTGACGGATTTATTGACTTCCTCGGAACAAAGGGAGGTATCCGCCTCACCTACGGAGCCGATTTTGTTTACTACACGGTAAAAGACGGCAAGCTTTACAACGAAAAGCCCGTATTCGTAATGGATAACAAGAGTATATTCCAGAATGAGATAGATTCCTTTATCCGCTGCATCCAGACGGGCGAAAAGCTTCCGAGCCATATCGACAAGAACATACTTACCTCAAAGCTTATGCAGGGTATCTATGACTCAAGCGACCGGGACGAAGAAGTCAAGCTGTAAAAGTAAAATAAAGCGTTTTTAAAACAACACGATTTTAAAACGTGAAACAACAGGAGAAAAAAATGGTAAAAGTAGGTGTAATAGGTTGCGGAATGATAGCAACCGAAGAACATATTCCTTCATATAAGAAGTGCAAGGACGCTGAAATAAAATATTTCTGCGATATTATCCCGGAGAGAGCGGAAAAAGCGGCTGCCGCTTACGGCAACGGCTCCATCGCCTGCACAGACTATCACGACGTTCTCGCAGATCCCGAAGTAGACGCGATTTCCGTCTGCACGCCGAACAATATGCACGCGAGAATCTCGATAGACGCTCTTTACGCAGGCAAACAGGTGCTTTGCGAAAAGCCCGCTGCACGTACATATGCGGAAGCTCTCGAAATGCAGAAGGCTCAGCATGAAACAGGAAACACCCTCAACATAGGAGTCGTAAACCGCTTCAGCCCTGCTGTCAACAAAATCAAGGAAATGATTGACAACGGCGATCTCGGCGAAGTATACCACGTATACGCTTCATTCAGACGTTACCGCGGTATCCCGGGACTCGGCGGCGCGTTCACTACAAAATCTATCTCCGGCGGCGGAGTTCTTATAGATATCGGCGTACATAACCTTGATATCGTAATGTACTGTACGGGTGATCCGGAGCTTCTCACAGTCTCCGGCAAGGCTTTCTCGAAACTCGGCGTGGACATGAAGAATTACGTTTACGACGGTATGTGGGCGGAAGATAAGAAAGATCTGAACGGCACATACGATGTAGACGATTTTGTAACGGCGTTTATCAGAACAAGCGGACCTACCATCACCATAAACGGCGCATGGGCGCAGAATATAGGTGAATCCGATGCATTTATTGACTTCCTCGGAACAAAGGGAGGTATCCGCCTCACCTACGGAGCCGAT
>CAKSJC010000166.1 GCA_934462885.1 uncultured Eubacteriales bacterium
TTCCTGGAAAGAATGCCGCTGTCGCGTTTTGTCTGACCGCCTGTGAACGAGCCTCCCGAATTTATTTGCTGACCGTCAAGCGTAACTGCGCGTATTCTCCATCCCTTTGATTTGGCTGCGATCGACGCGCTGTCAATATTATCGTAAACTGCGACTCCCGCAAGGAGATACCGTACAATATTTCTGTACTCACTGTCGCACGAAACCAGTTCGTCCGCCCAACCGGCAAAGCCGCGACTGTGTTCAAGTCCGTCATAATCGCGTCCCCTTTCTCTCCCTTTTACGGTCGTAAGAGGGTAAAACGTAGCTCTTCCGGCATTATTTCTTTTCAGTGATTCTATAGAGCGTTTTGCGGCTTCCTCATCGTCGCAGACAATATTTTGCAATGCCGCTCCTAGAGTAGTCTCAATAGCTATAATATATTTCTGCTCAACCTTTATAAGGTAAGAGAGAGGTCCTCTGATTCCACGCAGTCTTCCGGCTTTCGACTCGTTCATAATATGCTTTATACTGTTATTATATCCGTCAAAATGCTCTTGCATTCTTATAAGAGCCGCGCTTCTGCTCTCAAGTGAATCTGACTCCGCTTGTTTTTTATTTATATTTTCGGCGACGTGCAAAAGCTCTTCGTTATACACAGAAAGCTTATCGTATAATCCGGAGTTAGCTGCGGTCAAATCTTCTATTGTCATTTTATATGAGTCTATCTGCTCGGTTACCGCCTTTGCTTCTTTGTCAAGCGAAGCTGTTTCATCCTCATATTTCTTTATATCGTCGGTTATGGAGTCCGAACGCTTTTTATGACTTGAGATGCTGTTTTCAAGAACTCTCATTCTGACCTGAAGGTCTGTCATGATGTTTTCCGCGTTTTTTTGCTCTCCAAAAAACATATCAAGCTTTGCATTTTTTTCCTCGCACAAAAGCCGCAGTTTTTCGCTTTTTTCAAAAAGTGCATCGAATTCCGACTTTGATTTACCGTATTCCTTAGTTATCTGTGCAAGTTTGTCGATAATGCCTGACAGCTTTTCTCTTTCGGCGCATGCCGCGCCCTCCGCAGCAAGCGAAAGCTTTTTCTCGCTCTCAAGCGTACTCTCCATATGGATGCGCTCTTTTATTATGATACGGTTTTCCGATTCTGCTCCGCTTAGACTTTTGTTGAGGTCCGATATCTGCTCATATGTTCTTCTTGCCGCTTCTTTATTCTGATGCGACTGATCGTAAAGCCGCTCAATCTGAGAAGCCGTGACCTTTATGCTGTCCTCAATCATTTCAAGCTCATGTGCCGATATTTTTGCGTCGTTCTCAGTCTTTTCGATCTGAGTTCTCATTTTTTCGGTATCATACAGCCAAAGCGAAATGTCGGTTTTCTTCTTTTGAGCGTAAAGTTCTAAGTACTGTCTTGCTTTTTGCGAATCTCTTTCAAGAGGTCCGATACGTGACTCAAGTTCCTTTTCAATATCGCCGACTCTGCTCATGTTTGCTTCAGTCTCGGCAAGCTTCTTCTGAGATTCGTTTTTCTTATAGCGGTATTTTGAAATTCCGGCGCTTTCTTCAAATATACCTCGTCTGTCGTCGCTCTTTTTTGAGATTATCTCCGATATCTTTCCCTGTCCGATTATAGAGTAACCCTCTCTCCCTATACCGGTATTCATGAATAGCTCGTAAATATCTTTAAGACGCGCTTTTTTTTTGTTTATGTAATATTCGCTGTCTCCGCTTCGATAGTATCTTCTCGTAACGGTTACTTCAGCGTACTCCGACGAAAGGGAACGCGGCTCCGTGCTGTCGTCAAAAGTCACAGATACTTCCGCAAAGCTCATGGGCTTCTTATCATCTGAGCCTGCAAATATAACATCTTCCATTTTATTTCCGCGGATGTTGCGCGACGAAAGCTCTCCGAGGACCCATCTCATTGCGTCCGTAATATTAGATTTACCGCTTCCGTTGGGACCTACAATGACGGTAGCTCCGCTGTTGAATTTAAGCAGCGTTTTTTCCGGAAACGATTTGAATCCATGAAGTTCAAGTGATTTAAGATACAACTCGGGTTGTCCTCCGCTCGAATTATTTTTTATTTTCGTACATTTAATGATTAAGTACACCCATTATTGTCATACATGGCAACTTAAGACGTGCAGCCGACCGAAAAAAGGCATATTACTGCATATTGTATACATTATAACGCATGAGTCCGTCTTTTTCAACAAACTTTATTTTTTTTAATCCGTATTTATCCAAAATACGTTTTTTGTTTCTCGATTTGTTTCCGATCGCCATCGATATATCTCCGCGCGGTACGCAAAAAGTTACGCTGTCACTCTGCGGTTTGTTCGCTTCAAGCGCTTTTATAAGCGTTCTGTAATAAAGCTCGCCGTACACGAGTTCTCCGAGAGACGGATGATTCGGTCCGGTAAAATAAGTACTGCATGAGTGAAGATTTTCAGCGTCGCACAGTCCTATCCGTATGCATTTTACGTTGTTTTTTTCAAATACTTCAAGCACATCGGCGCTTCTTTCTACGGCTTCTTCAACAGAAAGAGATCTGTATTCACCGCGGAGAGTCATTTCGTATAGCTCGGTGTCGCGGAAAACTATCGTCGGATATATTCTCGCAGCCGATGCTCCGAGAGCGCATATCTTTTCGGCGCAGCTCACCTCATCTTCCGGCGTAGATTCGGGTAAGCCTATCATCATTTGTCCGACTACCGAAAAGTCGTTTTCCACGAGCATTTTTATGGCTTTTTCCGAGTCATCAGAGCTATGCCCTCTCTTTGTTTTCGAGAGCACTTTTTCCGAAAAAGACTGTATTCCGAGTTCCACCGCCGACACCGTATAGTTTTTTAGTATTGAGATTATTTCTTTATCGATATAGTCGGGACGTGTTGACATTCTTATTCCGCAAACTTCGTTTTTTCTTACATATTCCTCCGCAAGATCAAGAAGGCTTATCATAAGTCCGCGATCTATCCCCGTGAATGAACCTCCAAAAAAAGCAATTTCCGCCGTCTTACCGCTTTCTTGAATATTCGAGAGCACTTCTTCTATAATGCTCCGTGCGTTTTCCGGAATAAAAGAACAAACACCCGAAATAGTGCGTTGATTACAAAAAACACACATATTCGGGCATCCGAGATGCGGAATAAACACCGGTATGTTTACATGGGTGTTTTTCTTTTCTTTCATTATTAAGACGCCTCTGTTTTAAATATCATGCTTCTCCGAAAAGCAAGAGAGCTTCATGTGCCGACTGCTGCTCGGCTTCTCTCTTTGTTCTTGCTGTTCCGCGGCCTATCACGTTGCTGTTAAGGCGTGCTTCAACTGAAAACTGTTTATCATGATCAGGTCCGCTTTCCCCTACGAGAACATACTCAAGTATTTCGCCGCTTGCCTGTTGCACTATCTGCTGAAGCGCCGTTTTATAATCTATAAAAACTCCTGTCCTTGAAACGTAATCAATCTCCGTAATTATATACGGCAGAAGAAATTTCCCTACCGTCTCGAAATTCTCGCCTGAATCGAGGTATATCGCAGCGAGGAGAGCTTCAAAAGCGTCAGCTGTTATTGACGGTCTCTTCCTTCCGTTATTGATCACTTCACCGTGACCGAGAAACATATAGTCACCGAGTTCGATCTCCCCTGCAAATTTAGAAAGTGCTTTTTCGCAGACAACAGCGGCTCTAATTTTCGTAAGATCTCCCTCCTGCTTACTTAAATATTTCTCAAACAGATATGAGCTTACGATTATCGAAAGAACCGAATCTCCGAGAAATTCGAGTCTTTCGTTGAAATTGACTCTCTGTCCCTTTGATTTCATTTCATTTGAATACGACGAATGAGTCAGAGCAACGCGAAGCAGTTCTTTATTCTTAAACGTATATCCTATCTTTGCTTCAAGCTCACTCATCGGTTTCGGCATATTTATCATTTATCGTTACCTTCGTTTTTATCATCTGCCTCTTTCGGCGTTCTCCTTGTTACCTCATAGCTTGCCATAGCTTCCGTTATTTCTTCAATAACCCCTGTCTTAACAAATGCTTCCGCCTGTCTCACGGCATTTAATATCGCTCTCGCGTCCGAACTTCCGTGAGATTTTATTACCGGCTTTTTCAATCCGAGAAGAGGCGCTCCTCCGTATTCGGAAACGTCAAAATCTTTTTTCAGCTTTTTTAAGTG
>CAKSJC010000167.1 GCA_934462885.1 uncultured Eubacteriales bacterium
CACGGCTGAAAAACAGTAAAAACAGAAAGGGGAAAAATTAATGAAACGAATTTATAAGCTTTTTTCTTTATTGTTATACTTTTAAGCCCAAGACATAGTTGATGGTTTAGGCTCTCGCATTATAGCTTCCTTCAGAAGTGCCACAGCCTTGCGAAGTCCCTCATCAACCGTCATAAGACTATCCTCGTGCTCGATAGAAAGAACTCCATCATAGCCCACAAGTCTTAAGTTGTCGATAAGATCCTTCCACCATGATACATCGTGTCCGTATCCGAGTGCGCGGAACACCCATGCGCGGTTAGCTTCGTCACTATAATGTTTTGTATCGAGAACTCCGATACGGGCTGTGTTTATCTTATCAATCTTTGTATCCTTTGCGTGAACATGATAGATAGCGCCCTTCAGCTCACGGATTGCAGCAGCAGGTTCCATTCCCTGCCATACAAGGTGTGAGGGGTCGAAGTTTGCGCCGATGATCGGTCCAACAGCATTTCTGAGTTTGAGAAGAGTCTCGGTATTATAGCAACAGAATCCCGGATGAAGTTCCAGGGCAATCTTCTTTACGCCGTGAGATTCGGCAAATGCCGCAGCTTCTTTCCAATACGGAATGAGAACCTCATTCCACTGATAATCAAGTATAGCAAGAAAGTCATCGGGCCAAGGGCAAGTTACCCAGTTCGGATATTTTGCTCCGGGATGGTCTCCGGGACAGCCGGAGAAAGTAATTATAGTGTCAATACCGGCTTTTTCCGCAAGGAGAACACAGTTACGGAAATCACGGTCATACATTGCTGCTACATCTTTATCAGGATGTACTGCGTTTCCGTGACAGGAAAGAGCGGCAAGCTCCATACCGTATTTTTTGAAGGTATTCATCCATTCTTCAAAAGCTTTATCATCATTTAACAAAACATCAGGATTTGCGTGATCTTTTCCGGGGAATCCGCCGCATCCAATTTCAACGGCTTCTACGCCAAGAGCCTTAAGTTCAGTTAAAGAAGCGTCAAGCGTTTTCTTCGCGTTAAGATTTTCAACAACACAAAGTTTCATTGTTCTTTATCCTTTCTATATCAGTAACAATATTTCGGTGAGCGAAACATCAAAGAAAAGGAAAACCGCTTTGACTTTCCTTTTCGTTTATGTAATTAGAATCTGTAAATATCGCCTGTCTTAGCAGATGTATAGATACCCTCAAGAATACGTGTTACACAGTAAGCCTGTTCGGGAAGAACGGTAGGATTCTTCTTTTCACGTACAGCTTTGATCCATTGCATTGCTTCCTTAGCGGCAGGATCGTTATCAGATACGCCTTCATAGAAAGCAGCTCCGCCTGCTGCAAAGCTGGGCTTGAATATATACTGCCTGCCTTGACGGATACCGTTAATACGAACGCCGTCGTACATATCCGCACCTGCTTTTGTACCGCAAACCATCGTTACGGCTTCGCGTGTGTCAAGAATATTGAGCGCCCAAGAAGCATCAAGAGAGATAGTTGCACCGTTCTCCATTACAACAAAACCGAACGCTGAATCTTCAACCGTAAATTTTGCGGGATCCCAATCTCCCCATGCATTACCTGTTTCACGGTCATTGTTAAGCTTGTGGAACGCCGTGCCTAAGCAATACTTAGGTTTATAGTTATCCATAATCCAAAGAGTAAGGTCGAGAGCGTGTGTTCCGATATCGATAAGAGGACCGCCGCCCTGCTCATATTCGTTAAGGAATACGCCCCACGTCGGAACGCCGCGTCTTCTTACAGCGGAAGCTCTTGCGAAATAGATATCGCCGAAAGTACCGGAGAGAGCTTCATTCTTTAAGAACATAGCGTCTCCTCTCTGTCTGTTCTGATAACCTATTGTGAGCATCATGCCGGTCTCATGAGCGACATCAAGCATTTTCTTTGCTTCAAGAGAATTTATGGCCATAGGCTTTTCACACATAACGTGTTTTCCGGCACGGAGAGCGTCAATAGTTATGAAACTGTGCGCACGGTTAGGTGTGCATACATGAACAACGTCTATTGTTTTATCTTCGAGAAGCTTTCTGTAGTCATCGTAAACTTTGGCGTCAGCAGCACCGTATTCTTTTTTTGCTTTTTCAGCTTTTTCAACAATAATATCGCAAAAAGCTACCATTTCAACGCCCGGAACCTTGCTTAAAGAAGGCATATGCTTTCCGTTTGCAATTCCGCCGCAGCCGATTATACCGACTCTTATGATGTCAGATGCGTTTACCATTTGGATCTTCCTCCAATTTTATAAAAAAATTATTAAATTACGGATATACTTAATACAAATAAACCGTTATTTATTATAATAAAGCATTTTGAGTTTTTTTTCAAGAGTGCTCTTTTGAAAAAAAAGGCGCAGATGATTTTTTGTATATTTGCACAATTCTTTTGTTGTTTTTTATTAAAAAAAACAATATTTTACACTCTGCTTATGTAAAGACCCATTTTCCCTTGAGTATTTGAAGACCAGATTATATGCCTTGGACATTTTTCTACGCATTTGTCACATCCATCGCATTTTGTGTAGTCTATCTTTGCGGCAAAACCGTCAAGTGAAATTGCGCCCGTATGGCAATTTTTCTCGCAGATGCGGCATGAAATACATCCGACACCGCATACTTCTCTTGTTTTCTTGCCGTTATCCGCAGACATACACCCCACCCAGTGACGACTGTCAAACGGAATTAGTTTAATTATGTGCTTCGGGCATGCCGAAACACATACCCCGCATCCCGTACATTTTGTGTAATCGACGGCTGCTACGGCACGGTTAACGGATATCGCCGAAAACGGACACACAGAGACGCATGTTCCGAGCCCAATGCATCCGTTTTTGCAAAGTTTATCTCCGCCGCCTATTTTTTCAGCCGCAACACAATCGAGCACTCCTTCATATATGTATTTCTTTTTAGCATATTCTTCAGTTCCGGAGCACATTACCTGCGCGCGCATACGAACTGTTTTTTCAGCTTCAATTCCGATGATCGCTGCGATTTTCTCCGCTGCTTCAGCACCTCCTACGGTGCAGGAATTGGTTTTAGCCTCTCCTTTTGCGATTGCTTCAGCAAGCGCGGCGCATCCGCTGTAACCACAACCTCCGCAATTGGCTCCCGGCAGGTAATTCGCTATTTCCTCGACAGTTTCGTTTTTCTTCACATTGAACGCCTTAGTAGCAAGAGCAAGAAGAAGTCCCATAATGAATCCAAGTCCAACAAAAACAAGAACAGGTATCAGAATAGTTTTCATAATAATCACCGATATCGTTGTAACTTTTCACCATGCTCAGCGAAACTTTCTTTGCCGAGCATGTAAACAAATTCCGCGTGAGCGCGATACGCTTTATTGCAAACTGTACCATATCTTTCACGCTTAAAAATTAATTCCATAAAATATGTATTTTATTTTTTTAAGAAACCCGATCTCCGTTTCAGATCACGAAAATCTCATGCCGGAGAATCCGGAAAATGCCATTGCAGCAAGACCTGCCGAGATGAGAAGTATCGGGAATCCGCGAAAAGCCCGCGGAGGTTCCGCAAACGCAAGACGTTCCCTGACTCCGGCAAATAAGACAATAGCAAGAGTAAAACCTACGGCGGCTGAAAAACCGAACATAACGCTCTCTGCAAGGCTGTACCCTTTTTCAATATTCACAAGAGCAGCCCCAAGCACAGCGCAGTTTGTGGTAATTAGCGGAAGATATATACCGAGCGCGCCGTAGAGGGCGGGAATGTTTTTCTTCATAAACATCTCTATAAACTGTACAAGCGTAGCTATAACGAGTATAAATGCAATTGTTTTTAAGTATTCAAGCCCGAGCGGAGATAAAATGAGGTTATAAACGCACCATGTAGCCGCTGACGAGAGTGTCATAACAAATGTGACCGCCATTCCCATTCCAAGGGCGGTCGACGGCTTGTCGGAAACTCCGAGAAACGGGCAGCAACCGTAAAAACGAGAGAAGATGAAGTTTTCAGTAAGTATAGCAGAAAACATTATAAGTAAAATACCGCTCATTTTTAATTCCTTTCATCTGTATCGGCGTATGACGGAAGCGGCGTATTTGAGGGTATAATCTTTGATATAACTTTTCCGGTCTCAGGATCTTTCATAAGAGTTTTATGGTAACCGTTTTCTATCGCGTCATTCT
>CAKSJC010000168.1 GCA_934462885.1 uncultured Eubacteriales bacterium
GTACCCTGCGTATTCCATCGCTCCCATGATCGTGAGGTTATCGGGAACTTCGTACTGCTTTCCCATTAGGAACACATGAACCATATTTTCCATAATTATGAGTTATCCCTTTCTTTATTCTTAAAGAATCTGTTTTTTCGTGTTCGACGATCAATATTCACTGGGAAGCTCGTCAAGCTCATCGAAGCGAAACACGGGACCGTCTTTGCAGACGTATTTGCTGCCGATATTGCATCTGCCGCATTTCCCGACTCCGCACTTCATGCGAAGCTCCATTGTTGTGTAGATCTGAGTTTTTTCAAATCCAAGCTCACAAAGTCCGGCAAGAGTAAACTTTATCATGATAGGCGGTCCGCACATAAGAACAGTTTTCTTAAGATCGGGATTAAGCTCCTTTACGTAGTTCGGAACAAATCCCACGTGACCGTTCCATCCCTCTTCCGGGTTATCAATGGTAAGATTTACTTCAACTCCGTCGTCTTTCATCCATTCGTCGATGATTTCTTTGTAATCAACGAGATCGGCAGACGAGCGCGAACCGTAAATTATTTGTATCTTTCCGTACTCATCCCTTTTATCTCTCACGTAATTTATCACAGAGCGCAGAGGAGCAAGTCCTATACCGCCTGCTATAAAGAGAAGATCTTTTCCTTTAAGGTCGGTTTCTACCGGGAACGGTTTTCCGTAAGGACCTCTTATAGTTATCTGCTGTCCGACATCCATCATGTGAAGCCAGTCGGTCAGACATCCGCATTTTTTTATGGAAAACTCCATATATTCTTTATTTGTGGGAGATGACGTTATCGAGAACATAGCTTCTCCGACGCCAGGGATAGATAACATAGCGCACTGACCGGGCATATGTTCAAAAGGTTTCTTTCCGTCTGGAGTCAGAACTCTGAACGTTTTTACGTCGGGAGTGTCGATACGGATGTCGAAAACTTCACCGATATACGGGATCAAGGTCTCGTTATTCATCTTTAATTCTCCTCCTTTGAAAGTTCCTTCATGACTTTTACGATATTCATCGAAATCGGACATGATCTGAGACATCTTCCGCAACCCACGCAGCCGAATACTCCGTCGTTATTTTCAGGGAAATACACGAGCTTATGCATAAAACGCTGACGGAATCTTTCTCTCTGTGTAAGTCTCGGATTTCCATGAGCCATTTTCGTAAAGTCGGAATACATACAGCTGTCCCAGCATCTGAATCTCTTTATGCCGTGACCTGTATCAAAGTCCTTGATATCATAGCACTGACAAGTGGGACAAACGAAAGTACACGTTCCGCAGCCGAGGCAGGCTTCCGAAAGACTTTTCCACTTCGGACTGTCGAAGAATTCTTTTGTTTTTCCTCCCCCAAACTTTGACGTATCAAGGTTCGAGAGGGGAAGTTTGTCAATTATCGCTTTAATATTGTCCCGTGCGGCTTTAGCGTCTTCTTCGCTTCCGTCGCACAGTACGTCTGACGCTGATGAAAGGAGTTTTTCTCCTTTATCCGTACCTGCATATATGAAATATCCGTTTTCGGCGGGTGTTAGCACGACGTCTCCGAATGGTGCGGAAGCGTCAATGCCGAAAGCTTTGCAGAAACAGGTTTCAGTCGGTCTGCTGCACGCCACGGAAATGACGAGACCATGGCTGCGTCTGTTTTTGTAGTATGAGTCGACAGGTTCCGCGAGAAACACCTTATCAAGTATCTCAAAGCTGCGCGCATCGCAGGCACGCACTCCGAATACAGCGAAATCCTCACTCTCGGATCTGTTGTCGATTATTTCGATATTTTTTCCGTTCAGCTTGAAATCAACGAGATTCTCACTCTGCGGGAAGAAAAAATCTTTTGCGCTTCTTGTTGTATTGAGATTTTTCGAAACTTTTACGCCGTTTTTCCATTCTTTATAAGATGATTTTCCGGCTTCACGTTCGACGGGAACGTAAAGCTTATAATTTTTTGCCACTTCACTGAGAAAAAGATCAAGTTTCTCTTCAAGAAGGAATTTCATTATTCAATCCCCCTCTCATGAACTATTGAAGGCTCTACGTCCTCCGTCGTAAACGATGTCAAAGGCGACTTAGCTTCAACGTTTTCTCCCGCCTGATACGTTCCGTACATTTCGTTTATATCCTTAATGAACTTACGATTGAGCAGATGGAGCGGTATATGCTCGGGACATACTCTTGAGCACTCGCCGCAGTCGGTACATCTTCCGGCAACATGGAACGCCCTGATTATGTGGAACATTTTTTCTTCAAAAGTATTTGCAGCGGCTTTCTGCGCAACGCCGGAGTTCGGGTTATCGAATACGCAGTTCTCGCATGTACATGCGGGGCAAACGTTGCGGCAGGCGTTGCAGCGGATGCAGCGTGAAAGCTCGCCTTTCCAGAAATCGAATCTTTCCCCCGCACTCATACCCTCAAGTTTTTCCACAACGTCGAAGCGTCCGCTATCCGCGTTATCTTCTCCGTCTTCTCCGAGAAGCTCGTCATATGTCGCGTGCTTCTTGCTCTTGCATGTGAGGCATCGTTCCGCCATTACTTCACTCACGTGAACTTTCTCGTCGCCGTAAATCGTATTTACCGTGTATGTATCGCCGTCGCGCTCGATTCCGAGAATTCCGTCGATACCGCGTGCTTTTATCCGCTCGGCGTCAGCTTTTCCCTCGCATGGAATTGCAACCGCGTAAATGTTATCTCTGCTTATCCTGTGCTCGGCTGTAAGCTGATTAAGTGAAAAAGTATCGCATGGCTTTAAGAAAACGAGAGTTTTTCCCTCTTTAGCCGCCTCTTTGATGAGGTATTTCGATACGTTAGCTGCGGCAAAATCGTTATATACAAAATCTTTTTTTATTTCTTCGGCGCTCTCAAACACAGCGGGAGTTATATCATAGGTGAATTCTCCTTTTTTCCAACCTATGACCCTGGATACCGTACCGTTTTCGAGAAGCTCAATCGCCTTATTTATTATTACTTCTTGCATCTCAGATCCTCCAATCTGCGGTTAGGTCCGAGAACTGTTATCTGCTCCGCAAAGCTGTTCATTGTTTCGGCAAATTTTGCGCCCTCAGCCGCCGATACCCATTCAACTCTTGTTCTGTTTCTCTCGATACCGAGATAGTCGAGCATACTGAAGAGAAGAGTCATACGTCTTCTTGCGTAGTAGTTACCGGTTGTGTAATGGCAGTCTCCGGGATGACATCCGCAAAGTATAACTCCGTCAGCCCCTCTTTGAAACGCACGGAGAATGAACATGGGATTCACACGGCAGGAACATGGAACTCTGATTATCTTCACGTTTGCGGGATAGCGGAGTCTGTTGGTTCCGGCAAGATCGGCTCCCGCATATGAACACCAGTTACAGCAAAAAGCAACTATTGTCGGAACAAAATTTTCATTTACTTGCATATTGCGTCTACCTCCGCCATGATCTGTTTATTTGAAAATCCGAAAAGGTCCATAGCGCCTGACGGGCAGGTTACGGTACAAGCTCCGCATCCCTGGCATACCGCCGGGTTAACGGAAGCTACCCTTCTTACTTTTGTCGTGCGGTCCGGCATTCTGAATTCTTTATCTGCATAAGTGATAGCGCCGTAAGGACATACGTTCGCGCACTGTGAGCATCCGTTGCACATCAGCTCGTTTGAGTGAGCTACGCACGGATTGCAGGTTAGCTTATCCTTTGCAAGAAGCCCTATAACTTTAGCGGCAGCGGCGCTCGCCTGAGAAACCGTCTCAGGTATATCCTTCGGTCCCTGGCAGACGCCGGAGAGGAAAATACCTGCCGTAGGAGATTCGACGGGACGAAGTTTCGGATGAGCTTCTGTGAAGAAATCGTTTGTATCCATGCTTGCCGTAAGCATTGTAGCAATGGAACGAGCGCTCTTATCAGGCTCTATTGCAGCGGCAAGAACCACAAGATCCGCTTTAATGTGAAGCTGTTCGTTCATTATCAGGTCTGACGCTTGAACATCGAGAGTTCCGTCAGAGAGAGGAGAAACCTTACCGACGGCGCCTTTGATATAATGTACGCCGTACTCTTCCACCGCTCTTCGGTAGAACTCATCGAAGTTTTTACCCGGGGTTCTGACATCAATGTAGAACACGTAAACATCAGTGTCGGGGTATTTTTCACGGGTAAGCATTGCGTGCTTTGCAG
>CAKSJC010000169.1 GCA_934462885.1 uncultured Eubacteriales bacterium
GCTCAGGGATGATCTTGCGGAAGAAAAGGGGATTACTCAAAGCGCGGCGACAAACCTTATTTATTCAAGCGGATATAAGATTTATATACCGATGGATCCTAAAGTTCAGGATACCATTGAACTTGTTTACGAAAACGACGATGAGTATTTCCCGAAAACGGGCAAAGGACTTCAGCCGCAGTCGGCTATGGTAGTGTGCGACCCATATACCGGGGATGTGCTCGGACTTGTCGGCGGACGTGGTGAAAAAACAATAAACCGCGGACTGAACAGAGCTACTCAGGCAAAGAGACCTCCGGGATCTGCAATTAAGCCTATCGCCGTATACGGACCGGCTCTTGACGATGGCATAATCACCTACGGCTCAGTGATCGACGATACTCCGGTTATGTTTAATCAGAGAGCGTCAGGAACATCTTCTGACGGAAGTGCGTACTATACCTATGACCCGTATCCGAAGAATCTACCTGTGATTTACCGCGGACTTACAACTATAAACAGCGGTATTACAAGATCCGCAAACACGATCGCCATGAAGACTCTTCAGAAACTCGGAATCGATGAATCATTCGATTTTATGAAAAACAAGCTGCATATAGACAGTCTTGTCGATTCATATACAAAATCGAACGGAGAAGTTGTAACCGACCGCGGACTTGCTGCACTTTCACTCGGACAGCTTAACTACGGACTTACGGTTGAAGAAATAACATCTGCATATGCGATTTTCCAGAATCACGGAATCTATAACGAACCTAAACTTTATTTGTATGTTAAAGATTCAGATGGTAAGACCGTTATTGCAAATGAAGACGATCCTCAGATTGTGATAAAAGACGAAACGGCTTCCATTATGACTATAATGCTTCAAAATGTTATGAATTACGGTACCGGTACCGGCTGTACTCTCCGTTATTCGGTTAATGTTGCGGGTAAAACGGGAACTACAAGCTCTGACTTTGACCGTTATTTCGTGGGATATACTCCGTACTATGTGGCAGGAGTATGGACCGGATACGATATGAACCAGTCGCTAAGCTCATTCGGCGAAAACCCATCTCTTATTGTGTGGGATAAAGTCATGACAATGCTTCATCAAAAATATATCGACGGAGCTGCGTCTGGCGGAGAAGCGCTCAAAACGTTTGAAAGAGCAGCCGGAGTTGTTGAAGCCACTTATTGTAAGGATTCCGGCAAACTTTGCACGAAAGCCTGCGCGCTCGATCCGCGAGGAAACAGAGCTGAAACAGGGTATTTCACGAGAGACACGGTTCCGACCGAAGAATGCGACACTCACGTTATAGTAAAGCGCGATACAAAGACTAATCTGATAGCGTCGCCTAACTGTAATCCGGCAGACTGTGTAGATGTTGCGCTTATCCGAGTTGAGGACAGAAGCTTCCCGACCGAGATATACGTCGAAGACGCACAGTACGTTTATCGTGAAATGCCGTCAAGTGTAAAGCCAAGCGGTTGGTGGGGAGTTCCGTTCTTTGTTAATATGCTTTCAGAGGGAGAATATTGCGGTTCATGCTACGTAAATACTCCGTATAACGCATACTGTTATTTCCATTGCGATTACAGACCGTGGGGAGGAAACCCGCCTGCCGAGAACAGCGGTTACAATCCCGGCGGAAAGACAGACGATAAATACAGCGACAATAAAGAGACGGATGAGACTGACGAAAAAAATGAATCTGTAACACCCGATACCGACATAATTGATGAAAGCACAATTGATGAGAGCGGTAAAAACACGGAGACGGAAGAAAGCGGAGTAAGCGTTTCGCCGGATACCGATCAAGGGACTGCGGATGGGAGATTGTCCGAATCTGAAACCGGATACGAAACAGAAGAAAATCCGTGGATGTTTGAGGACGACGAATAAAAATTATAAATAAAAAATATGATCACCTCATAGAATTATATGAGGTGATTTTATGTTTCGAATTAAACATGAGCTTGATTTTATAGTAAAAAATATTGCGTTAATAGCGCTTTCGGCTTTTCTTTGCGCAATGGGGGGAATAATTCTGTGGATAAGCGGAGGAAGCACGTGGTATCTTCTGCGATTAGGCGAAAACGGAAAAAATGCGCTTTCACTGAGCCTTGTTTTTGTTATATGGTTTTTAGTATACGGACTTTGCGGAGCGCTTATCGCGTTGTTCGGGCTTTTCAGCAGAAATTCGTGTCGGTGCGGAAGCGTAAACACCAAGAGCGCTTTTACTTCATTTTGTTTGATATTCGGTGCGTATCTTCTCATGCTTTTGTGGTACGCGACATTTTTCTGTACGCGACTTGTTATACTTCCTGGCATTCTTCTCATCATATCGGCAGTGGTACTCGGGATTACACTCTTTATTTCAAGAAAAACTTTTTTCCTTATATCAGTCATCATAATTCTTATTGAATTGGTTCACATATATTATATCTATTTTACATTGTCAATCTATTTTTGAACTTTTCATAATTGTGTATTGTGGAAAAACAATAAAAGAAATGGAAATGCAGACTTGACATTTGTTTAATCATGGTGTATAATGTAAAAGATCTAAAAAACAATTTGGAGGTTCAGAATGAAAAAGATCAGAATATTTGCTTTTGTTTTGGCTGTCGTGATGCTTGCGGCATTTGCTACGGCGTGCGGCGGAAACGGTAATTCTACGAAAGTCACCGTAAATGCGAAAGTATCTGTTATTGTTAATGATGAACTCATGCTTGATTCTATCCCCGTAACTGTTACAGGCACGACCGAAAATCCGCCGACAGTTTTGGAAGCGGGTCAGACGGCATTTATTGCATGTGATGTTCCGTATGTTATTGATGAAAGCGGACTGAGAATATCTTCTCTTACATTTGATGGTGTTGAATACACAAACAAGAGCGATGAATCTTACGCATATACATGGCTTTACACAGCCGATGGTGCTGAACCGCAGAAGGGAAGCGCAGGAAACAATGCTGTTCTTGAAGGACAGAGTATAGTGTTCACATATACCGCTATTCCGTTTGAACAGGTTGAATTTTCAAGCGGTGAAGAAGATGCCGGTGAATAATTTGGATTTACCGTACAATTATATGTGATGAAAATCACCATACACAACATAAAAAAGGGATGACAGTGTATCTGTTATCCCTTTTTTATTGTCTTATGAATTGCATATGCCGCAAATGCGCATAAAGATCATCGAATGAACACAAGCAAAATAAAGCCGTCACACTCAGGAGATTGGCGCATTCGCGCAATCTAAGATGTGCAGCTTCATTGTTGAGGAGATTTATTCTTCGTTTGTTATAACGCTGAAGTTTCCGGCTGCGCATTCCGAAATGTGTACTTTCATAAAGTCAATGAACCTGTGAGCAGCAATCGGAAGAAGCCTGTCGCTTTGGTAAGCTATGCCTATCGTTCGCGATATTGACGGGGAGATCGGAATAGCGTTGAAGCGGTAATTTGTGTGCTTTAGTATGGCTGCCGGGAGTACGCCTATGCCAAGTCCTTCTTCTATCATTGCAAGTATGGTATAGTCGTCGTATATCAGATATTTGATTCTCGGGTTTATACCGGCAGCGTGAAAGGCATTTTCCGCGGAGTTCATGTTTCCTTCATCGAGAGCTATAAGAGATTCGTTTGCGAGGTCGGAGAGCGTCAAAACACTTTTTCCCGCGAGAGAATGTTCTTCCGGAAGAACCGCGAGAAAGATATCTTGCACAAGAGGAACAACGGAAAGTCCTTTTGCAAGATTCGGATAAACAAAACCGAAATCTATCATTCCCGTGCGTATCATATCACATATCGAAACGATATCTCCCTGCCTAAGTGTGAACTTTACTCCGGGGTATTCAAGCGAAAATTTCTTTATAAGCTTCGGAAGCAGATTCTGCGATACGCTCGAAAAAGTTCCGATACGTATTTCACCCGACTCAAGTCCTCTCAACTCCTTGATTTTGTCAAGTATCTGACGGTTGTCTGTTACGGTTTGTAAAAGAAGAGGATAAAGTATCTCTCCTTCGGGAGTCAGCTTAATGCCCGTTCTCATACGAATTATCAAATTAAGCTTGAATTCGTTTTCGAGAGAACGTACAATCTGACTAACGGCAGCCTGCGTGTATCCGAGCGCTTCAGCAGCACGTGTGAAAC
>CAKSJC010000170.1 GCA_934462885.1 uncultured Eubacteriales bacterium
GTGGTTTGCGTAATCTTGTTTTTTTGATGAAAGATACGAATGCATGGAGTGACCAAGCTCATGCGCGAGAGTAAACGCGTCGTCGAGAGTGTCGGTGTAGTTGAGTTTCACGAAAGGATGGGAGTTGTAAACACCTGCCGAGAACGCGCCCGACTCTTTTCCGGGAGTTTCGTATACGTCTATCCAATTTTCTTTATATGCACGGCGGAGAACGTTAACATAATCTTCTCCGAGAGGCGCGACAGCCTTCAGAACAAGCTCGCAGGCGTCCTCATATTTTACCTCATATTCTATATCAGCAATCATTGGCGTATATAAATCGAACATATCTATCTTGTCCGCGCCGAGCGCTTTCTTTCGAAGAGCAAGGTATTTGCTCATTTTAGGGATTGCCTTGTGAATAGCTTCTATGAGTGAATCGTATACGCTTTCGGGAACGTTGTTTTGAGCGAGAGCGGCTTCGCGCGCCGATTTGTAGCCGCGGATATCCGCAAGCATATTGTCCTGTTTTACGCTTCCCGCATAGATTGAGGCAAAGGTGCCGTTATATTTCCCGTAAGTTCCGAACATTCCGCGGAACGCGCTTTCTCGTACTTCGCGTTTTTTGGATTCTCGGTACATACCGAACGTTCCGGAAGTGAGTTTTACGGGTTTTCCATCCTCGCCCGTAATTTCCGGAAGTTCCATTTCAACATTCGTAAACATATCGTATATATTTGAAGGAGTGTCGGCTATTTTCCCGAGCTTAGCAAGGATAGCCTCGCTTTTTTCGTCGAGTATATGAGCGCGAAGCCGCGTTGCGTCGTCGATAATATGCGCATATTTTTTGAGAGGCGTGTAATTCATGAACTCGTTTAGTTTTTCTTCCGATATCTCCATAAGTTCCGGTGTAAAGAACGCTGTTGCGGAAGCTAACTTGACATTAAGCATCATAACGCGCTCCACCATAGTGAGAGCAGCGGTGTCGCCGCCGTCTATCGTTTTTGAAAAGAAAGCGTAGCAGAATACGAGTTCAAACTTTTCTTCAAGTGCGTACATGGTCTCGTAAGCATTGAAAAGAGATTCTGCGGAGTTGCCCAAAGTTCCTTTAAGCGCAGAGAGAGAGGGAATAGTTTCTTCACATTCACGGTAAGCTTTTTCCCAATCTTCGGGAGTTGCAAACAAGTCTGTAAAATTCCATTTTAGATTAGCGGGTATTTCGTCTCTCGTTTTCATTATTTTATTCCTTTCGCATTATTTCTGTTTTTTAGTATAACTTATTTTTCGTCGGCGAACGGCAGATTCTTGTTTCTTACAAGCATTTTCGGCTTTTTGCAAAATAAATGCTGTATTCTCCTGCTGCCGCGCTTGCGCCTTATACATATGTTAGGTAAGAAAATCAACGCTATGAGCGGTTCAGAGGAAGATCTTAGGCAAAAAATCAGTTTTTTTCGACTTGAGCCGTTTGAGGTTATCTCTTTTTAAATAATTCTTTAATTTCGGATATTCGGACGACCTTTACTGCAAAGATAATTACGGCATACAGGAGAGCGGAAAGGCAGATTGCAGCAATTCCGCCGATCTTTCCGCCGATAAGAGATGAGAGGGGCGGGAATACAAAGTACGCGAATACACCCATAACGGCTGACGCAAAGAGTGTTTTAAGTGTGTTTACAATTATGACACCGCATCCTGTGAGGAATTTTCTTAGGAAGATAAGGTTCATCGTTATCATGACAACGTAGCATATGCAGGTCGCGATAGGGGCTCCCATAACATTGATATTGTCAAAACTGACAAGCAGCGCGTTAAAAGCGCATTTAACAACAGCTCCGACGCAAAGGCTTATTAGCGGAAGATTTACATGGCCGAAAGACTGGAGGATAGCGCCTGTTATTGATACAACCGCGTAAAGTATGACGGCAACACCGTATACGGAAAGAATAGGAGCACCGGCAGCGGCTTCTTCCGGAGTATTAAAATAAATGATGTTCATGATAGGAGCGGAGAGAATAGATATTCCGACTCCTGCGGGGAGTGCGAGCATGAGAGAAAATTTGAAGCAGTTTACCAAATTATCGCGCACGCCTTTTTTATCGCGCGCTGTGTAAGCGGCGGTAAGAACGGGAAGTATGCTTACCGTAAACGGAACAATAAATGCCGATGGGAAATTGAATATTTTTTTTGCGTTTCCGAGAACGCCGGAGAGCCAGTTTGAGCGCTCATATGAATAACCGAGAATATCCTGAAGAACTCTCATGATGACTGCGGTGTCGATCAGATTAACAAGGCTCATGACGGACGCGCCGAGCGAAACGGGGATAGCTAACTTGAAGAGAGCTTTTAATATCGCACGGTCGCTCCGCACAGGCATATTGACAGGAATATATTTCCTGTTTGTACGGAATTTGCTGATAAGAAGATATACTACTGCAAGAACAGCGCCGATAGACACGCCCATGATAGCTCCGGCAGAGCCGCCGATGTAGGAGTATTCGGTCTTTATGAGTACAGTTGCAAGAGCGCAACCGAGGAAAAGCTTTGAGAATGCTTCAATGACCTGTGAGATTGCGGTATACTTCATAACGGAATGACCTTGGAAATATCCGCGGAGCGCCGACATTACAAATGCACAGAATGCGGTAATTGAAAGCGTCTTAATCGAAAGGGAGGCGTTAGGGTTTTTTATGATAGAGGCTAAAAGATCCGATCCGAAGAACATGACGGCGGCAACGACTGCGCCTATCAGAGTAAAAATACGGACGGAAACCGTATATATTCTTTCAGCTTCATCTGTGTTACCCGAAACGAGAGTTTCGCTTATCATTCTCGACACGGCAACGGGAAGTCCAGCCGATGCGAGAACCGCGAGCATATTGTATATATCGTAAGCGGCATAGAAATATCCCATACCCTCCCCGCCGAGCATATTGGCGATTGGGATAGTGAATAAAAGGCCTGCCAGTTTAACGAAAGCGGTCGAAACTGTAAGTATAAAAGCGCCTTCAAGGAAGCTTCCTTTTTTTGCGGTAGTTTTCAGAATAAAAACCTTCTTTTCTAAATAAACTTTTATGTATACGTAATTTTAACATATTGAGTATATAATTGTCAATGGGAGCATGTTGGACACGCCGGACAAATTCCGTATTGTGGAGCAAAAGCATGGCGCGTTGACGGCTTTTGCGTTAGGGTGATTTAACACGTCAAACTTACGGATAAGATGAATTTTTTCTTTCCAAGCGAAAGAGCTTCTTACTCAAATTTCGTTGATTTTGATATATTGGCCAACTGAACGTTCACTCGGCTCACGCCGCCTCTTTTTTCAACCGAGATTTTATTAGGTATCCTCTCTGATAATGAAGATACGTGGGATATTATACCGATAGAGCGTCCATCGGACGATTGGTTTTCGAGAACCGACATAGCCATGTCGAGAGACGAATCGTCGAGCGAACCGAAACCTTCGTCGATAAACATTGAGTCTATTTTTATCCCGCCTGCCTCTGCTTCCGTTTCGTCGGAAAGCGCAAGCGCGAGTGCAAGAGAAGCACAGAATGCCTCTCCGCCCGATAGGGTTTTTACGCTTCGAATACTTCCGTTCCAATGGTCGATTATATCAAGATCAAGACCGCTTTTTGAGCGAAGATCGCCAAGGGCGATACTTTTTTGAAGTTCATACCTTCCGTCAGTCATTTTTAAAAGACGAATGTTCGCAAGGCGAAGTATTTTTTCGAAAAGGCGCGCCTGGAAAAATGTTTCGAGCATGATTTTTTCTTTTCCGGTAATGTTTCCGCAGGCGGTGTCGGCGATATTTTTTATTATCCTGCGGCGTTCTTCAGCTTCAGTCAGCTTTTTTAAGGATTCTAAAAGAAGTCGCGAGTATTCACGGTTTATTTCTGTAAAACTTTTTTGCTTCTGAAATTCTTCCGTGAGTTTAATTAACTCAGCGTCAAGCTTTTCTGAAAGCGCACGGTATTCGTCAAATCGGACGGCAATACTTTCACGGCTAAGCTCTGATACGGCGTTGTATGCGGCAAGAGAAGACTCAAATTCGACTTCTGCGGTGCCGAGAGCATTTTTGTTTTCTTCGTATTCTTCTTCGAGTGAGTGAGCTTCATTTGTTAAACTGGCGATTTTAGCGTTAAGC
>CAKSJC010000171.1 GCA_934462885.1 uncultured Eubacteriales bacterium
CATGTGTAGTCTGTTCTCTTCCAAAGAATATCGTTAACATCCTCGGGGAGATTTACAGTCCAACCTTCAGCGATCTGAAGCATCGGACCGAGCCCCTGAACGAGGTTAAGTCTGATCATTGTAACAGGCATTTCGTACTTTGTTACGAAACGTGATGAGAATCCGCCTCCGCGGAAGTAGCCGCAGTCAGCATAGTTCCATGAAGTAGCTTCCATTATAGCCTTACGGTCAGCTTCCGTAACATCATACCAAGGCTTCATAACGTGTTCGCCGCATTCTTCGCAAACAGCTTCGCCTGAAGCGTCAAGGCAGGCAGCGCCGGAGTTTATGAGATGGATAAATCCGTCGGCTTCCTTAGCATGACCTTCGATATCGTATCCCGTAACTCTCTTTACAGATTCACCGCTCCAGTATGTACGAACATCGGCAAATATCTGAGCGCGGTTTGTGAGAAGTTTCATGAACATCATTCCGAGACCGTTCAATACATCGTTTTCGGTAGCGAGGATGTAAGGTTCGCGTGAACCGTTCCAGTCAAACGACGTATTAAGAAGAGCTTCTGCAAAGTCGCAGTTCGGATAGAAGTCTGTCCACTGTCTCTGACCCTGGAAGCCTGCCGCGAGAGCGTTGTGACCAACCATTTCTTCTTCGCGTCCTGCGGGAAGGTTGGGGTTGCCGTTCATAAGGTCTTTGATTATGACCATCATCTTGACAACGAATTCCCAGTCTGATTCTTTCTGTTCGGGAGTCTTTTGGAGCCATTCGGGGTTTTTGTCGAAGCCTTCTTTGCAGTTTTCTTTAGTCCAAGCGAGAGCTTTTTCGAATTCAGCTTCATCGTAAATACCTTCTGTCATGCGGCGGATGATTTCTACTTCGTCAACGGATTCAACTCTCATTCCGAGGTATTCCTCGATGAATTTCGAATCGATTATAGAGCCTCCGATACCCATGCAAATCGAACCGATTTGGAGATAAGATTTACCTCTCATCGTAGCAGCCGCAACGGCAGCACGACCGAAACGAAGAAGCTTTTCTTTTACGTCGGGGGTGATAGGATCATCGTTCATATCAAGAACGTCATGACCGTAGATACCGAATGCGGGAAGTCCTTTCTGAGCGTGAGTTGCGAGAACTGAAGCAAGGTAAACAGCGCCCGGACGCTCTGTGCCGTTAAATCCCCAAACAGCCTTTATTGTGTTAGGATCTTGATCCATTGTTTCGGAGCCGTAGCACCAGCAAGGAGTAACTGTAAGAGTTATGTCAACTCCCGCTTTCTTGAATTTATCGGCGCAAGCCGCGCTTTCTGCGACGCGTCCGATAGTAGTGTCTGCTATGACAACGCGAACCGGCTCGCCGTTTGTGTATTTGAGGTTTTCTTCAAAGAGCTTTGCGGCAGCCTTAGCCATGTTCATCGTTTGATCTTCAAGAGATTCGCGAACTTTGAGAGCGCCGCGGCGGCCATCTATTACAGGACGTATGCCGATGACCGGATAATCGCCTATGAGTCTTGATTTTGCCATAATATTTATTCCTTTCATGAAAATGAAATGATGAGGTCAAAACTTATCTGAATTAATTATATCACAACGAATATCGGATTGCAAGAGAAAAGAAAAGTTTACAATAAGTGCTTTTTGCGCTTTTTTCATAACATTTTTTTGAAGAATAAGCAGCGTTTGAAACCGTTTATTTGCCGGCTTTGGTACGTGAGAAAAGTAAAAAGATCACGCTTGTCGGAAATTTTACAATATTTTTTTGTTTTTATATTGATTTTAATCAACCTTTGCGCTACAATAATAAAGTTAAAAAATCTTTTTTTATCTAAAGCTTACATTTTACAAAGATTGGAGCAAAAAAATGGCACTTGTAACGACAAAAGAAATGTTTAAGAAAGCTTATGAAGGCGGATACGCTATCGGAGCTTTCAATATCAACAACATGGAGATAATCCAAGCTATTACAGAAGCTGCAGGAGAACTGAAGTCTCCCGTTATCCTTCAGGTATCAGCCGGCGCGAGAAAATATGCTAAGCAGGAATACCTCCTTGCTCTTGCGAAAGCCGCTATCGCAGATTCCGGTATTGATCTCGCACTTCATCTTGACCACGGTGCAGATTTTGAAATTTGCAAAGCGTGCATAGACGGCGGTTTTACTTCCGTAATGATAGACGGTTCTCATCATACTTTTGAAGACAATATCGCTCTTACAAAGAAAGTTGTTGAATATGCTCACGCTCACGGAGTAGTAGTCGAAGGCGAGCTTGGAAGACTTGCAGGCGTTGAAGATGACGTTAAGGTTTCGGCAGAAGACTCTTCCTATACAAGACCCGAAGAAGTGGAAGAGTTCGTAACAAAGACAGGAGTAGACTCTCTTGCCATTGCTATCGGTACGAGCCACGGCGCATATAAGTTCAAACCCGAACAATGCAAGCGCAACGCAGACGGTGTTCTCGTTCCACCGCCGCTCCGTTTCGACATTCTCGAAGAAGTTGAAAAGAGACTTCCCGGATTCCCGATCGTTCTTCATGGCGCGTCTTCTGTTCCTCAGGAATATGTTCATGAGATCAATTCTCTCGGCGGAAAGCTCCCCGACGCTATCGGTATTCCCGAAGAAGAGCTTCGTCAGGCGGCTAAGATGGCAGTTTGCAAGATCAACATTGACTCCGACATCCGCCTTGCGATGACGGCAGGCATCAGAAGAGTTCTCTCTGCTCAGCCTGATGTATTCGATCCCAGAACCTATCTGTCCGTAGCTCGCGACGAGGTAAGAAAGATGGTAGCTCACAAGATCAAAGATGTTCTCGGATCCGAAAACACTCTGTAAGATCAAAGAATCAAAGAAACAAGCGCGGGGAAAACTTTTCATAGAAAAGATTTCCCCGCAAACTTTTAATAAGCTTTAGCGAAAAGAAAAACACCGGCTATTCCGTGTGGCATTACCGAAGCCGCAGGGGACAATTTCCCGATAAACGGTGTCTGTATTTATTTTTACATATAAAACTTTCGGCCGGCAAAGCATTACGGCATTAAATCGGCAATATGTGAGGAGTATCAGCATGAAGTGGAACGGCGAATACAAAGTAAATGCAAACGATGTGGATTTTAACAACATTGTTTCGGTAACGAATATGTTAAGGTATATGCAGGACGCTGCAAACTGCGCGATGGAAGAGGACGGTCCGTCGTATATGAATCTTTTTGAGATGGGGTACTCTTTTATTTTAAGCAGAATAAGAATGAGTTTCTACGAACCGCTTTACGCACACGATATTTTAAGCGTTGAATCGTGGGCGTGCGAGTCAAAGGGCGTTCAGTTCAACAGATGTTACAGAATACTGAAAAACGGCAATATCGCGGCAGAAGCCGTGTCGGTGTGGGCGCTTTGCGGCGTGAAAGACAGAAAATTGCACCGTGTTACCGAGATACCGCTCAATTACCGTATGGACAATATGCTTGAACTTGATCTTCCCGCGCGCTTTAAGATACCGGACGACGCGGATCTGAGACTTGTCGGAGAGAGAACGGTGGAATACGCAGATATTGACATAAACGGGCATATGAATAATACAAAATATCCGGATATTATGTGCGGATATTTACATGACGGAATGTGTGGACAGCGCGTTATATCCATGGGAATATCTTTTGCTGCGGAAGCCCCTCTCGGTGAAAACATGAAAATATATTCAGGCGAAAGCGACGGTACGTTTTATATAAGAACAGTGCTTGAAAACGGAAATGTGAACGCAGAAGCCGAAATTATTACGGAGCATATCTGAAAATTGTGTTGACAAATGTAAGCGTGTATGTTAATATATACTTGTGATTACGTTTCATAGCGCATTTTGTTTTATGAAATGCGTTTATGTTCAGTATGAGCGAATCTTGCCGCAGGAGGCGAGATTTTCAGTTTTTTGGAATTGTATTTCAAAGGAGCTTTGAAACGGCTTTTCAGGTTTGCGATAAGTGGGGAAAATGGAGTTTAATATGCGTTTTGTTTTTTTTCTGCTGAAAAAACGATATTTTGATGCATACAGTGACGCCTCGCCGAATTTGCATTCTCTGTTATTAAATTTAAGGAAAACTGTATTTACTCATCCCGGTGTTCAAAGG